>JAQUOK010000358.1 GCA_028717165.1 Victivallaceae bacterium
CGCCTTCTTCCAACTGTTGCACCGGTACGCCGGTAAGTTTGGCGACAATCTCCGCAATATGAGAGGCTTCGATAACGGGAATATGGCTTTCCTGTTCATTTTTCCAGGATTTTTTCATTTCGGAAATTTTTTCTTTGAGACTGCGTTCCCGGTCGCGGATGGAAGCCGCTTCCTCAAATTTCTGGTTGACTACGGCATCTTTCTTTTTCCGGTCAAGTTCGGTCAGATCCTTTTCCAGTTTGCCGGTATCCAGCGGCGGGGCGACATTGAAGATGCGGGCCCTGGCCCCGGCCTCGTCCATTACGTCAATGGCTTTGTCCGGCAGAAAACGCCCGGTTATGTAGCGGTCCGCCAGTCTGGCAGCCGCGATAATAGCGGACGGAGAATATTTTACGTTATGGTGTTTTTCATAAGTTTCTTTCAGGCCGTTAAGTATTTTTACCGTATCCTCGACAGAGGGCGGATTGACGATGATGGACTGGAAACGGCGTTCGAGCGCAGAATCTTTTTCAATACCCTTGCGGTATTCGTTCATGGTCGTGGCGCCGACGCACTGGAGTTCGCCGCGCGACAATGCCGGTTTGATGATATTGGCGGCATCCATTGCGCCCTCGGCGCCGCCGGCGCCGACAATAGTGTGCAGTTCATCGATAAACAGAATAACGTTTTTGGAGTTTTTGACTTCATCGATAACCGCCTTAATGCGTTCCTCGAACTGTCCGCGATATTTAGTGCCGGCAATCATCAATGGCAGGTCAAGGGCGAAAACTTTTTTATCGATCAGGGCGTCAGGCACGGATTTTTCCACTATGCGCTGGGTCAGCCCCTCAAGTATGGCGGTTTTTCCAACCCCCGCTTCCCCTATCAGCACCGGATTGTTTTTTGTCCGGCGGCAAAGTATCTGAATAACGCGCTCAATTTCATCTTTCCGGCCAATAACCGGGTCAAGCATGCCCTTCCGGGCAAGTTCCGTTAAGTTCCGCCCGAAAGCGTTCAGTGCCGGCAAAGTTTCGGAAGCGCCGGCGCCGGTTACGGTTTCGCTCTGCGGTTCAGTTCCTTCCCCGGTTTCAGGCAGATAGTCGGAGTCAAGCGCACGGATCACCTGGTTGCGAACTTCGTTTATATCTATTTTCATATTGGCCAGAATTTTCGCGGCGGCGCTCTCCCCTTCCCGCATCAGCGCCAGAAGCAGGTGCTCCGTACCTATAAAGTTATAATTCATATCCTTGGCCTCTTTGGCCGCCAGGATCAGTACCCTTTTCAGCCGCGGAGTAAAGGGAACCAGACCGGCTTGTTTAGTCGGGCCGCCGACGCCGCAGAGTTTTTCCACTTCCAGGCGAAGCTGGTCAAGATTAAGCCCCATTGATTTAAGGACGGAGACCGCGACGCCTTCGCCGAGGGCGATAAGCCCCATAAGTAAATGTTCAGTACCGACATAATCATGATTAAAGCGTTCGGCTTCCTTCTGGGCAAGCACCAGCACATGCTTCGCGCGCGGGGTGAAGTTTTTCATTGCGTCAAAATCTTCAAATTGAGCCATTCCATACTCCCTGAATACATTAATTTTTACTTTCGGATTCTGATATATCTAATATATATGCTTCTTGCCTGAAATCAAAAAAATATCCGGAATGAACTGTTATTTTGCCGGTATTCCGGCCTTATCAACGGCCCCGCCCAAAGTCATTGTTTGAGAGAATTGGACTTTTAAGACACTTGGGACGCTTGAGACTTTGAGGCTAAATTAAAAAGTCCTAACCGTCCCAGGAGCCCCAGTCGCTGTTAAGCAAGATTTCTGTCGGGCGCGTCTTACCGGAGATTTTTTTCAAATATTTCACAAAAATACAATAAATTTGTGTTTTTGGCGTTATATTATCGGAGTACCCGGCATTGAAAGATGCCGTTTTATTTTGAAACGCTTAAGGATTTACGGCATGCAGAAAATTATATTGACTGGTAAGATCCATACTGCCCGTCTGACTTCGTGTGAGCTGGATTATGAAGGCAGTCTGGAAATTGATATTGATTTAATGACGGCGGCGGGTATTCTTCCCTATGAAAAGATACTGGTCGTCAACCGCAATAACGGCGAACGGCTGGAAACATATGCCATTCCGGGCACTGCAGGCAGCAGGGTATTCTGCCTTAACGGTCCCGCCGCGCACCGCGGCAAAACCGGGGATACCGTTACCATCATGGCGTTTTCCGTGCTTGACGAAAATGAAGCCGCAACCTGGAAACCTAAAGTCATAGTTTTGAATGGAAATAACGAAATTATCGCCCGCAAAGGCGGCGCCTGATTTTGCGAAGAAGTATTTTTTTGCTGATTTTGACTTTATTTATGGACAAAGCTGTGTTAAAATATATAAAGGCAGGCAATGAAAAAGGCCAGATAATAACGGAGTACGCGATTATCATGGTAATGTGTCTGCTGTTTATATTGGCTTTGATGGTTTTATTTTATTATCTTACTGAATACGGCGAACGTCTGCTGGATTTGGTAAGTATTGATTATCCGTAATTTATAATCAACTAACCAGGAGGTTGGAATATGACAATAAAGAGACGCAGACAGAAAGGCCAGGCAATAATGGAATACGTTATCATTATCGTCATTGTTGCGCTTGCCGCCTTAGTGGTTATCGGGGCATTCAGCGACCGGATACGCAACTTGTTTGCGGGTGTAACCAATACTCTCGGCGGAAATGCCGAAACTGTTTCCGACGGACAGTCCGTTCAGGACATGAAAGATTTACAGGGTTCAGGACTGGACCAGTAAACCTGACAGAAAAAGAAAAACGGCGTCGTTCTTTTATATGAGGGCGGCGCTGTTTTTTTTATGTAATCCAGGGGGCGTTCCGGTCAGTTCAGAGTTAACTTTTGATCTTCCGCCGACAAATAGTCGCGAGTGCGGCCTCGCACCGCGACCTTTGTGCTTAGCATGGCCAGGCAACTAAGCCCGGCGGACGTCTTTGTCGCGGAGCAGGCTGCTCCTGCGACTGTTATGTAAATATCCACTCCATAACGTAATATATTCGGGAAAAATGTTATGCGGTCATCGGAACATTGATGAATTTTCCAAAACGAAAAATCTCAGTCCGACAGGCTGCCAGGGCTGGGGCATACCACCAGCTCAGCTGGTGGTTTTGATTTTTATTTTTTTCGAATATTTCCGATCAGCTTTGCTTGAAAATAATACATAATGTCATTATATTAAAGTTACTTTATTATATTAAAGTTAACTATAAGGATTTTATAATAATATGCCTGCAGACAGACTCCCCCCGCTGGAAAGAGGTTTGGCAATACTGAAACTCGCGGCTGCTTCCGCTGAGGGTTTTACCTGGAAACAAGCTCACGCGTTGCTGGGAGAGGTTTCCACGGCAACCGTCACTAAAGTGTTGAAAGTTCTTGCTGCCGGAGAATACCTCGTCCATGAAAACGGAAAATATAAAGCGGGGTCGGAAATCAATAAATTGATACCCTGCCGAACGGTAAGGGATTTGCTGTTGAATCAGGGGCCTGTCCTTGCAAAGGAGTTTTCCGGGTATATTCAGGAAAGTTGCGTCATCGCGGTTTTCGACGGGATAAACTTCACGTTTACCGGGGTTCAAATCCTGGAAGGTTCAATGGGATATTCGCCGCCGGGCATGGTGATTAATAAAGAGATGGGGCATATAATGACCCAATTGTTGCATGTCGCGGAAGACCCGAAAACTTTAAAATTCAAACTGGAGGCAGGGGGCATTTCTTTCGGCCCCCGCGGAAAAACGCCGGAATGGGAAGAATATGACAGGGTTCTTGCCGGCGGACGTAAAAACGGGATTTTTCTGGAATACGGCTGGCGGCGTCCCCATGCCTATAGAATGGCAATACCGGTTTTTACCGAGGATTATAATTTAGCCGGCGTTTTTATGTGCGGTTATTCGAATAAAACTGTCCTGCTTGAAAATGTAAATAAAAATTTTGCATACTATTTGAAAGTAATGGGTAAAATTTCCGATTATGAAAAAATTTTCGGCGCAGGACTAAAAAACATGGGGAACGGGAAATATGGATACGGGTAAGGCATTTATTGATATTAATAAAGCGGTTGAAGCGGGATCATTTCAGACAATAGTTTATACTTTTGAAGCCGGACACCCCATTGATGATACCGGCTGTATAAAAATTGTTTTTCGCTATGCCGGGGATTTCGGAACTCCTCAATTTGATAATCCTTCGGAAGTTAATTTCTGTTCGGTTTCAATCGATGCGGACTGCCGCATAGATGTCCGCTGGGATGCTAAAGGACACACCCGTCCCTGGGAAAAAGCGCTTTTCCTGAAAATCATGGGGGGATTTATTGACAGGGGCGATAAGGTTGCGGTTGTTTTCGGAGACAAATCCCATGGCGCGCCCGGCTGGCGCGTTCAGACTTTCTGTGAGGATACTTTTGAATTCAAAACTCTGGTCGATCCCTTCGCCACGTATCAATTTAAGGAACT
>JAQUOK010000359.1 GCA_028717165.1 Victivallaceae bacterium
TATTGATCATTCAGGAGTTTTACTTGTTCCCGCCGCATTTTTTCCTCATTTCGGTCGGGGACAATTTCAATTGCCAGCTCAATTCGTTTCTGGGCAGAACCGCGCTGGAAAACCTGAAACGGCTCAAAATCGATAAAGCCTTTTTTTCGGCGGTCGGGGCGACTGAGACCGGAGCCACTACATTCCATGAAACCCACGCGGAATTTTTAAAGGAAGTTCTGGCGCTGGCGGAAGAGAATTATCTGCTGGTCGACAGCACTAAATTCGGTAAAGCCGGAATATTCGCCATTTGTCCCCTGCAAGAAATAGATCACGTGTTGTCGGACCCGGAAATTAGCGGTAAAATAAACGTCCGGAATTAGCGTCCAAGCAGTTCCCGGCGGTATTCCCTGGGAGAAACGTGATATCTGCTTTTAAAGAGCCGGGAAAAGTAAAATTCATTTTCAATGCCCGCTTCCGAAGCTATATCATAAACGGTTCTTGAACTTTTCAGCAGCAGTTCCGCGGCTTTGGCAAGACGGCACTGGATCAGGAACCGTTGCGGGGAAGTACCGGAAAAATCTTTGAACAGGCGGTTAAAATGGTTTCTGGTTACATGAATCCGTTCAGCTTCCAGGTCAAAATCCCATTTTTTTTCAGGAAGAGAGTTTATCCGCGAAAGCAAATCCTCAAAAAAACGGTTATGATAAGTCGGGATTTTCTTTTCCGTCATATTCTGTTCATGCAACTGCAGAAGCAGATCCTCCAGTCGCATAACCATACGGTTATAGGAATTATGATAATGAACCGTATCTACCATGTTAATGAGTTCCTGTATTGATTGAAAGAATTTTTCAGGATGCCGGAATTTCACCGGCAAATTATTCGGGTTTATCTCGAAAAGCCCGGTTTCAATATAACGTTCCATTCGCGGCCCGCAGCAGCACAGCCAGCAATGAGTTCCCTCACCGGCATATATCCCGTAATCAAAACGGTGAAGCGGGTAGGTCAGAAAAGCAAACGAACCTTGACCCCGGAATACTTTTTTCCGGTCAGTTCTGACATATAGTTTACACGCATGAAAAAACTGAATTCCATAATAACGGGGAAAATTCGTTTTTATTTCGGTAATGCGCTTGGCTGTCCCGGCCATGGTAAAAGAAAGTCCGTCAAAGTAATCCATCCGGTATTGCCCCCTGGTTGAAATTTCCAATATTAATGCATGAAAAGTGTATGAAATCGCATATTTTGTGCATTCTATAATATCTGTATTTAATGTATAATCTCTTTTATAAAAAAGCAAATCAGGAACGATGATTGAATTTGTCAGCCTGTAAAAAACTATAAAAATAAATTTGTCGGGAACAAAACAAAAAAATGAAGAAAATCGGTTTTCTGGATTATTACATCGACGAGTGGCATGCAAACCAATATCCTGAAATGCTGGCGGCCAGTCGCTGGAAAAATGAATTTGAAGTAGCTTACGCCTGGGAAGAAGTCCCGGCTTCCCAGATTCCGACCGCAACCGGGAAACAGAATCTTGAGCAATGGTGTACTGCCCGGAATATCCGAGTCGCAGGTTCAATACAGGAACTCGCGGATAAATCCGACGCCATCGTCCTGCTTGCTCCGGGCTGGCCTGAATATCATGAACGTTTAAGCCGGATTATCCTGACTTCCGGGAAACCGGTTTACATTGATAAACCGATGGCGGATTCCTATGGAGCCGCTAAACGCATGTTCGCCCTGGCGGATGCGTACCGTACTCCGGTAATGTCATCCTCGGCGTTACGTTTCGGTTCTCATCTCCAGGCGCAGTTGAACGCCTTTAAAAATAATCCGGTAGATTTCGCTTCCTGTCGCGGCAACGGGAAAATCCGCGGCTTCATCAATTACGGCATCCATCAGATCGAAACGCTGGTCATGGCTTTGGGGACGGGGGCATGTAAGGTAATGCAGCTCTATGGCACGGACAGCGAAATCGACTTTATGCTGATTGATTATCCGGACGGGCGGCGCGGGACTTTGAACCGGATGCCGGGGCTCGGATTTGAACTGATCGGCTGCTGCCGGGACCATACCGAATTCCGGGTCAGTGAATTTACTGATTTTTTTCCGAATATGATCGATAATATGATGCAATTTTTCGTTTCCGGGAGAATATCTGTTTCAAGGGAGCAGACGCTGGAAGCCATGCGTATTTTCGAAGCCGGAATCAGGGCTTTAGCTGTTCCCGGCATGTGGGTGGATTGTCCGGCAGAATAAAATCGGGAAATTTTTTCGGCGGCAGTTTAATAAAATGTTGGTTTTGACAGTATATTTAACAAGGGATGAAATATCTGATAGAAAAACAAAAAAAACTCAACTAATCAGAAGGAGACTTGTAAAATGAAAAACTTAAAAATGCGCAAGTTGTTGATTGCAAGCGAGTTCACTCTCATCGAGCTCCTCGTTGTGATCGCGATCATAGCGATTCTCGCTGCAATGTTGCTGCCGGCATTGAGCAAAGCCAGAAATGTTTCCAAGCGTATATGTTGTGTTAGCAATATGAAGCAGATAGGAACTGCGGTTAATTTTTATGTTTCTGACAATAATTTATATCTTCCGCCTTTGTGGGGACAAACCAAAGAAGAGGCATGGAGAATGATGGTTTCTCCGTATCTGGGAAGAGAGGCGGGAAAACTGTCTCCTCTTTTCTATTGTCCGTCCCAAGCCTATGTTAACGACGTGCCGGGCGAAGTTATCGGTATGAACTACGCTTTGAAAGATCCTGTCAGTTCCGATACGAAAACCTATTGGGGATATAAAATTACCGTCATAAAAAGATCCAGTCAGACTATGTTGCTTGGAGACGCCTGGTATAAAGACTCCTGGAAATGCAGTAGCGGCACTATTTCAAGTGTAGAAGAAACATCTGCCGGAATCAGTTATCGTCATTTGCTTGGCGCAAACTTTATTTTTGCAGATAACCATTCCGACTGGAAGAAGAGATATGCTCCTGCTTCAATTTTGACTTTAAATCCATAATTCTGATATAAGGAAAAATAACAAAGTGTATGATTAACTTCTGCTGTATCTGTAACCTCTGAACTTATTGTTATATATTGGAGGATTCTGAAATATCGCAGGGTGAAGCAAATTTAAACTGATTATAAATGTTGCTGTAATAGTATTCTCGGTTACATTGTTGACGATCATGGAAAATGGAGGGGGATTGGTGCGCCGACAATGGAAATTCTTAAATTGAAAACCAATGGTACGAAAAAACGTTTTGCACGGGGAGGGATTTTATCAAAATGCTATTTTTTATAAACAATAAGATGGAAGTAATAAATATGTTAAAAAGGTGTACGAAAAGTTTTCTTTTCCTGCTTGCCGTGCAATTTTCTTTTTTGTTCCCAGATGCAAAGTGTATAAATATTGTGGAGACGGGAAAGACCGATTCGCAGATTTTTATTGCCGATAATGCCAGTCCTGTAGAAAAATACGCGGCATCCGAGATGAAGAAATATATCAGAACCGCAACGAAGATGAATTTGAATATTGCCCAATATGCTGAAGTACCTAGCTCTAAAAACATCATTTTAATTGGGAACTGGAAGACAGACCCTGAAATAAAGAAATTACTTCATGCCGGTGTGCTGAAAGTTCCTGAAGTGACTTCAAAAAGCGACTCTTTTGTAATTAAAACATTAAAATTCGACAGTAAGAATTATCTGGTTTTGGCTGGGGCGTCCGGGCGCGGTACTTTATACTCGGTTTATTTTTTCCTTCAGGAATTTTTAAATATAGGCTTTTTCTGGGAAGGCGATATCGTTCCCCCGCATGACGGAAAGTGGATTCCCGATAATGTCGATATCGTAGAAACCCCATATTTCAATATGCGTTTTTATATGCAGGAATGCCCGTTTGTCTATTCAACTGTATTCTGGAATATCGAAGATTGGAAAAAAGAACTGGATTGGATGGGTAAGAAGAAGCTGAATGCCTTAATGGTGCCTGTCGATAACTGGAACTGTTGCGTTAAGATGTCAGAAGTCGTGAAAGAAGCAAAGAAAAGAGGAATAATGCCTGTATTCGGCGGGGAATGCACAAGATTTGAAATAGTCGATAAAAGTTTCATGCAGAAAAATGAAAACCATAATTACGTAAAGATGCGCTGGTGGAAAAACGCACCTTACTTTTGCCTGCACCCTCAGGACTCATTATTCATTGGAAAAGGCAGAAAGGCAATAAGAAAACTGGTAAAAAATTACGGTAAAGGAAACATATATTTCTTTTCCCCCTACGGCGAACAGACAATAATGGATATTTCAGATAATGAAATATTAAAAATAAGAACAAGTTATGCGGACTCAGTCCAGAAAATAATAAAAGAGGAAGACCCGGACGGATTTTGGATATACTGGACATGGCCTTTTATCTCTCCCCCCTGGCCGGAATCGCATGTTAAGGATTTTATCGGCAGAATGTCAGATAAAAACGCCTTTGTATGTGACTCGAGTCA
>JAQUOK010000360.1 GCA_028717165.1 Victivallaceae bacterium
CGTCGGCCGGATCGATACACAGGGTATCCGCTTTTATGTCGCAGAAATTGACGCTTGCTCCTAGTGAAAGCGCGGCCGTGCAGCTTGCCCAGTAAGTCATACTCGGGCAAATTATCTCATCGCCCATGCCGACGCCGCAGGCCCACATGGCCGCGGCCAGCGAAGCGGTGCCGTTACAGTATCCGAGGGCATATTTCACCCCCAGCCACGCGGCGAATTCTTTTTCGAACTCCTTGGTGATATTCGTCTGGCTCATTGTGCCTCTACGCAGGACATCGAGGACGGCGGCTTCATCTTCCGCCGTAACGATCGGCCAGTGGAACATCGCTTCATGATTTTCGGTTATGGATTTTTTTCCACCTGACAGCGCAAGTCTATTCATTGCCTGTTCCCGGTTTCAATATCCGTACCGCGTTTTCACCGGCAAGTTGTTTTTGCGCCGCTTCCGGCAGATCGGCATTCCGCAGTTTGAGCAGCGCCGGACTTATTTCCTTGAACGGCGCGCCGCTTCCGAATAAAAGCTGTTCAGTTCCGATGGCAGCGGCAAGTTTGCTTATCTGTTGACCGTAGACCGAACGCATTCGCGATATTTCGATGAAAAGGTTGGAACATTTTTCTTTGCCGTTAAAGCTTTCCGCGCTGACGACGGCTTCCGTATAAATGACCGGGGTCTCCGGATGCCGGATGCAGAAATTGTAAACCGACTCGAAATCATTGACTTTTTCCGTATCCAGCCAGTGCCGCTGCCGGATATCGATTATCCGGTACGGAATAAATACCGGAATATCGAGTGCCGCCGCCAGATCGGCGATTTCCGCCGCCGGGGCTGAAGCGAGTTCGTAATCATGATATTGAGGTACGATACGCACTCCTTTGAAACCCAGGCGTTCAACGCTTTCCCGCAGGTCTTTGTCCCATTTCGCATACACAGGATTGATAGTGGCGATGCCGGTAAAGAAATTTTCATCGCCTCGAAGCCAACTATGCAGCTCCAGATTGGCGTCGTGGCAGTTTTTGTAGAAAATCCCGTTAGTATTGACGGCGGCGGCCCTGCTTATCCCGTGGGATTCCAGAGCGTTCCGCAGTTTACTTGCACTTTCAAGTTCAAGCTTTCTGAAAGGCCAGTGCCCGACGGCGGTATTTATGTCGAATATTTTCATTTTACTTTTCTCCCGTTCAATATCCCGGAAATATTGTCATGAAATATTTTCTGCATTTGCGTTTCGGACAGCCCGGCATCCAGGATTTTGCCGACGCCTTCCTCGAACGACATGTCCGTGGCGAACAGTACCCGGTCTTCGCCGAGGGCCGCCACGGTTTTCCGGACGATGCCGCCGTCGATCACGCTGCCGCTGGTGTCCAGATAAATATTTGCCGGGCTGTCTTCGAGCATTCTGAGATTCCATTCCCAGTCGCCGCCGCCGCCGATATGGCCCTGGATGAAAATCGTTTCAGGAAACATCTTTGCGGCTTTAATGAAATGCGCCGCGTTGCTCAAACGCGGTTGAGCAAGCCGGGCTGCGGTATCCATTAACTTGCCCGCGTGCATGAGAACCGGTATTTTCAGTTCAGCGGCTTTTTCCAGAAGCGGCGTCAGGGCCGGGTCGCAGATGAAATACTGGTGGTACAGTTTTATTCCCGCCATGCCGCCGTCAACTACGCACCTTTGTATTTCAGCAAGCGTTTCCTGCGCATAGCCCGGGTTGACAAAGCAGAAACCGATGAATTTGTCACTCCTTTTCATAGCTTCAAAAACCACGTCATTATTCTTCCTGAATTCATCCGGCTTCGGACATGGCGTCGTCAACGGCGTTGAAACACAGAGTCGGTTTATCCCGACACGTTCCGCGGCTTCAAGCAGACTTTCCATGTCTTCGACATTTAGTTTCCCGTCTTTTGCCCATACATGATTATGGGCGTCTATTACCTGATAACGATCAGGAACCCTAGTTACAGCCATTTTTTTTATCCCCGGATATATTGATTATTTGATATGCATTGATTTTAACGTTTTTTTGTCCTTTCAGCTTTACTTCGACCGGCGTATCGCCGTCATTGGTGAGATAGAGCCCTCCGGAAGCCGCGCCGACTGCTTTTATATTTTCGCCGTTCGTTTCGATAAAAGTCACTATCGGGAAATAATCGCCCTGCCGTCCGTTTAGTTCCACTTTATAGATCACCTTATTTTTGTAAACGTGGGTAACCGCAGACGTGACAATTGGAATCAAAGATTTTCGCGGAAACTCAAAAGCGAAACTTCCGCCGCGGGCTCCGAAATTCCCGGCCGTCAGATATTCGTCAGTCAGAAAACAAACCGTTTCCGGATCGACGGCAGCAGCGCGGATGAAAGTATCGGCGGCCGTTGCCGCATGCGGCTGTTCCGGGCAGAACAGAAACGCCAGTGAGGTTATATCCGCTCCGGCGGCATACTTCCCCAGCGCCGCTTTATTCCGATTCAGGAACAGGTTGTCCGCCACCGCCCGGTAAGGACTGAAATAATGCTTATTATGATAAACAACATCCGCGGCTCCGGAAAATACTATTCCAATTTCATCGTCCAGGTTCAGCCACGGCGGATTTTCAAGCTCTCTGAAAACGTCTTCGCCGGCGTCTCCCCTGATAAAACTTTTAAAGACCTCTTTTCCCTGAGTGTGGTATAAGGTTCTGAAACCTTTGCAGGCCGGAAGGCCATTAACTTTCTCGTTCATGATCTGCAGATAGCCCTGCGACAGCTCTTCAACCGTACAGTCCTTCAGCGCCGTCAGCTTTTCCAGACTGACCATTTTGCCGTTCGGCAGCGAAACCAGAAATACGGCCTGCCGGATGCTGTCCTGATGCCAGTTATGCTCCATCACGGCCGCAAATCCGTCATCATGTTCGTTGACCTGCAGTTGAATCAATTTCCGGCTTTCGGCATATTCCCTGACTTTCACCCGGGCAAGCAGCGTTTCCATACTTGGCGCCACGGTCAGCATGCCGTTTTTGGTCCACGGCAATGCCATTATCTGGTTTCGCCAGCTGAAACTGGTCTGCCCTTTCTCATGCCGGTGAATGATAAAGCCGGAATGCGGGAAATTTTTCACGCCCGGTGCGGAGTACGGTAATACCGCAAGCGCTTCTGCTTCGGGATATTCCTTTTTCATGTTCAAACGATGCGCCAGATAGATCCAAGGATAAAATTGGCCTATACGTAGTTCCCGCATAATCATCGGATCCTGAATATCATGACAATATTTTGTTGCATCAGGAGAATGCAGAGTTCCCTGGTTGTTATTCAGGATTTTTTCCTCTACGGATAATACCGAGCGTTCCAAAAACATTGCATCATCATCTCCCAGATATATACCCGCATAGCCATGCAAAGAACTTGAAGACCCAAAGAACAGATAAGGCCAATCCATGCCTTGCGGCGGTTGTACGAAACCATATGCGCCGGTAAGATATTTTAAAGAGCTATAAATTTCTTTCCGATGCCAGCGTAAATGCGGCGGCGGCTCTAATCCGAACAACTGATAGATGGCGGAAGTCATCCCGGAGAGGATAATGGCAAGGCTTGTATAAACCGTGTGTACTATTCCGTGGTTTTCAGCCATAAAGTCGGGAAGGGTGGTAATGATCTGGCCGCATAACCCGCACACCTGTTCATCCCGGTCAAACCGCAGGTGATTAAACATGTCATCAGGCACGGTACTTGCACATAACATCCAGCGCTTGGAAACCTCATCCCAGTTTTTGACCTGTTTATGCATATCCAAGAATAAAAGCGCGCTGGTCATCCCTAATGCCGCCCAGCTATTTTCCTCCGTCTGCGTATCATAGTACACCCCAGAACAAGGGGGAATCGCCCCAAGGCGTTTCAGGAATAAGTTAGCCCATATGACCGATTCATTGGGAGCCGGCGGAATAGCGCCAAAACGATTTAAATAGTCTTTGCAGATTTCTTTGATCATTGAAATGGTTTCTTTATCAAGATATTCTTGAAGAAGTAATGCTGAAACAGTTATTCCTGCCAAGGTTTTACCACATTGTCCTTCCGGGAAAAACCCTTTTCCTTTTTCTCCCCATTTGGTTTTATGGAGACGCTCATATCCCATTCCTGATTCAGGCCTGATGCAATCCGCCGGCCCGGTATCATGGGTAAAACAGAGGTATCTCAATGCCTTGACTGCAGCCTGAATAAGATATTCTCTGGGAAATCCAGTGATTTTCGGATCATATTCAGACGAAGAGGCAACACAAGCCAGTACATGTAACGGCATGGCGGTTTCCAACCCGTACCAATAAACCCCGCCGAAAAAATGACCGCAGTCCGGTTTATCCGGCCACTCCCTGAAATATTTCATGCCGAACGGGACCCAGCGCTGCATCAGCTTCAGGTAACGGCGGCTCATTATATTTTCGCGATTGGGTAGAAAAGGTAATTCTTCATATATGGATTTGTTTTTTTTCATGATATTGTAATAGTTTAGTTAAAAAGTTTGT
>JAQUOK010000361.1 GCA_028717165.1 Victivallaceae bacterium
AACAAGTCGCGGGTGTCCGCCTCCATTAAAAAAGGTTCTATCAGAGAGGACAGATATCTGATGCATTGCAAAAAAGAACCAATATTATTCCGGGAAAACTCTTCAACCAGAAGCTGGAAACATTTTTTGAATTTATGGTCAGGCTTTATCCGACAGGAATTAAAATCGATAAGGTTGAAAACATCCAGGCTGCCGAATATCCAAAAATTGAAATGAGTCCGCCACTGAACCATTTTATGCGGACAGTAAAGTGAAATATCCGAGTTGCAGGGGAAAAGATAGGCATAGGAAGGGATAAGCTCATACTTTTCCCCTTTAAAAATAACTTCGGCATAGCCGCTGTCGATCAGATAAAGCCGGTTGAAGGTGGCCGGAACTCTCCGGTAATTCCATTCCTGTCCGAAACTGGCATGAATGGTACAATTATTGATAGAGGCAAATTGTAAATTAAAAGCCAGAAACGTTTTTAAGATTTGACCGGCATCGGTGCTGTCCGTATTCATAAAATACCTCCTGCTGCTGTTTATAGTTTAGCACTTTTTAATATAAAATCAACGTTTTGTCCATTTTTTATCAAATTCTGTCCATTGCGACCTGAAGCCCGGATATTATAATAAAAATACAGTAAAAATAAACCGAACAAAATACCTAAGGAAACAAAGATGAGCAAAACTAAAATGAGTTCGAAAGAAAGAGTTTGCTGTGCCCTCAGGCGGCAAGCGGTGGACTATGTGCCCTGCTCGCCGTTTTTCAATCCCCTCACCGAAGTTCAGCGCCGCGGTCATGCATGGCAATTTCCGTGGAAACCCGGAACCGCCGGCATCGAACGGTTGCGTTATCTGCGGGATGAGCTCGGCATCGATCCGGTCTGCGAGGGTTCCCTTTATTCGCCGCATCACCAGGACAAAAATATCTCCGAACGCGTGTGGCTGGATAAAAATCAGCTTCATAAGATAATCAAGACCCCGGCCGGCGAATTGCATTCCGTCATCGCGTACAACGCAGAGTGGCCGTTCGGAAAAGATATTCCGCTTTATCACGATTTCATCGGGCATAATATCGAGCCGTGGCTTAAAAATGAAAGTGACCTGGAATGCATAAGACATCTGATCGCGCCTCCGGACCAAGGCTCGGCGGCGGAATTGCGAGTTAATTTGGGCCGTCTGGTAAAAGATGCCCGGCATCTGGAGCTGCCTGTTATAGTCGATATAGGAAAGGGCTTGACCGGAATGCAGCAATTATGCGGTGCCGCAGAACTATGCCTGATGACAGTTGAGAACCCGGATCTGGTACATGCTTATCTTGAGTACGAACATCAGGCCAATTTGCGCCATATCGAAATAGCGGCAAGCCAGGGGGTGGACATCATCCGCCGGAACGGGTTTTATGAGTCCTGCGATTTTTACAGTCCGGCGATGCTCAAAGAGTTTTTGGGCGCCCGGCTTCAGGCGGAAGCGGAAGCGGCCCACAGCGGCGGATGCCTTTTCGCTTATACCTTGCACACCGGGGTGATGCCGATGCTGGATTATCTCAAGGATTTAAACTTTGACTGCCTGATGCAGGTGGACATTGCCTTTAAAACCCATGATATAAAGTTAATCAACCGGGAGCTGGGAGGCCAAAAGAGCTTCTGGACCGGACCAAGCAACACTTATCACATGTGGAGCGAAAATCCCGATGATGTCCGCAATGCGGTAAGGCAATGTTTCGCATGTTTCGGCCGGGAGGGGCTTCTGATCACTGCCTGTCCATCGTCCCACAGCATCATGCCCTGGGCGAATACCCTGGCAATGATTGACGAATGGAAAAAGCTGAGACAAGTTTAAACGCAAAAATATTCATAAAGTGTATTTGAATTTAAACGCCGCCTGAAAATAGGCTCGATCGCTTAAAGGAATGAATATGAAAAAATTCCCCCTTGAAAGTTTATATCCTGACGTGATGAAGAACAATATGGCCGCGCCGGTACCCGGAGAAACGGCGATTTCCGAAGAAATTTATTTGGACATCGCTGAAAGAATCGTCCGGCATCTCGTGCAGTGGCAGCATGAAGATGGCATGCTTATAGATCCCTACTCTCCCTATAAAATAAAAGGAGAGGATGAATTTTTCAGTTCGGCGCGCCTGGCCGGCGCAATCGGTCTGTTGATAAAGGCCGGAAGATGCGGGGATTTGCGTGATTCTGGCATCAAGGCAACAGATTGCTGCCTGTCCAATCTGAACAAATATTTTCTTTCTCCCGAATTTTGGATCAAAGAGCTGATTTACTCATGGGAAGCGCTCGCAGATTTCATTCCCTCAGAAAAGAGAGAGTCCTGGCAGCGGTCTCTCACCGGAGTCAAGCCTGAAAAATATTATAATTGCATAAAACACAATTATACCAACAACCAGACTGCCTTTGTTATTCTTGGTGAATTTTTACGCTATAAGGCGGGGTTAACAGAGGATATTTCAATTATTGATAAGCTCCTTGAGCAACAGCTTGGCAATGGATTATTTTCTTCATATGGATTATATAAGGAGCCGGAGCAACCTTTAACTTATTCATTTGTTGTGAACCAGCAGATGGATTTCCTGCTTCATGCAGGCTACCAAGGCCGATTTCTTGATGAGCTTAAGGAAATATCCAGAAGGGCCGGTTTCACCGCCATGCTGATGCAGTCGGTCACGGGGCAGGCCCCATTTGGCGGACGCAGTAATCAATATCATTTTGTGGAAGGACATTTAGCCTGTTTTTTCGAAACGCGCGCCGATTTCTGTCACCGGAACGGCGATTTCAAATTGGCCGGGATGTATCGGCGTTCCGCCAGAAATGCCCTGAAAAGCGTTATCCCCTGGATATCCGGTCAGGAAACGCCCAAACTGATGAAAAACAAATTCCCCGACCGGATTGCTCACGGAATCGACAGCGGCGGAACGTATACCGTCTATCTGGCGCTGACGGCTTCTTTGTTTGCGACCGCATATCATCTTGCCGGCGACTCAATCAGGGAAGTACCCAGTCCGGCGGAAACCGGCGGATTCGTCTTTGAGCTTCAGGAGGGATTTCATAAAATCTTCGCCAACTGCGGCGGCCATTATCTGGAAATAGATACCAAAGCGGAAGTGAAACAGCGCAAAGAAGCCACCGGCCTGGGGCGAATTCACAAATATTCGGTTCCGGGAGAACTGCTCCTTTCATCCTCGATAGTCGCCAACCCCGACTACACTATCGGAACGGGGATTGAGCTTCCGGACCGTAATCTTGCGCTGGGGCCGTGCTGGAAGAACGCGGAAGGAAAAGAATTCCGGCTGGCGGATTACAGTGACGAAATCGAGCGGGTGCAATTGAATATCATTCGGGAAGATGCCGATAAAACAGTTTTTTCGGTTCTATATGAAGGCAATTTCAATCAGATAAACAGAATCCGGGAAAATTACGAATTGACCCCGGAAAAAATAAAATATGAATTCGAACTTGAACATTTCCGGGGCGCGGTTTTCGTAACCGTCCCGCTGCTCGAAACGAACGGGTTGGAACGGACGGAGATAAAACTCACCAGCCACGGTTTCGAGCTCTGGCTGAATAACCACGCCGGTATTATCGAAAACCCGGAAGCTTCGTCCGTCACCCTGTTAAAAGACGCGGCGCTGGCAAATAAAACCGGCCGGTATAAAACCGGTATGATTTCAGGAAATTCCGTCACAATAAGCCTTTTCTGACTACAAGTCGCGTAAGTGCCCGGGAAAAACCGGAAAGACTTCAAGAAGTAAAAGTGTAACGACCCCCTGCTTACGGCCATCACTCCAAAATGCTTTATTTTCCCCGCCTGCCGCCGGGTTATGAAACTGGCGTCTCCTCATGCAAATCCTTAAAAAATTCCATATAAACCGACGCTTTTTTTGCCAAAGCAGTTTTTTCCTGTATATTAATCCGGCGGATTGAAAAATTTGTTGTTTTTTTGCTTTGTTAAGTTGCTTTACAAAGTTTCCGGATTATACTGTTTTATAAAGCTTTTAAATCAACAGGAGGTCTTAATGGCCGGAAATTATGATTATTTGAAAAAAATAACGCCGGAATCCAGCAACCTCATCCGGGGACTGCAGGCGGTTCAGGCGCAGGAAGGCTATGTTTCCGACGAAAGCATCGTCGCCGTTGCCGGGTATTTCAATACTCCGGTGGTTGAAACCGAAGGCGTGCTTTCTTTTTACGCGCAGTTCAAGCGTACCAAACCGGGCAAATATAAGATCTGCGTTTGCGACGGAACCGCGTGCCACATCAAAGGCAGTACCCTTATCCTCGACTGGGTCAGCACGGAACTCGGAATCGGGAACGGCGAAACCGATGCGGGAGGAGTTTTTTCTCTGGAAACGGTCGCCTGTCTCGGCTGCTGCAGCCTGGCTCCGGTATTCAGCATAAACGGCAGGGTTTTCGGAAATCTTGACCGGAAATCGACGATAAGGATATTGAAGGAGTACAGGAACAAATGACAGT
>JAQUOK010000362.1 GCA_028717165.1 Victivallaceae bacterium
TAGGTTCCCAGCAGCGGGATATTTCCGCCTGGGATGCCGCCATCGCCAAAGTGCGATATCTTTACGATGGTTTGCTGGAAGAAGGAATTACCCTGAAATCAATAAATATGGGCGGCGGTTTCCCCGGTAATTATCTGGAAAAGACCAATCCACAGGAAGTCTACAGCAGTGAAATAACCCGTTTTCTCGAAGAGGATTTCGGCGATGAGATGCCGGAAATAATTATCGAGCCGGGACGTTCGCTGGTTGCGGATGCCGGCGTTATCGCCAGTGAAATAATCCTCATATCCAGAAAATCCAGGACTGCCATGGAACGCTGGATTTTTACTGACGTCGGTAAATTCAACGGCCTGATGGAAACGCTTAACGAATCCATAAAATATCCTATTTATACGGAAAAAAATGGGCTTGCGGAAAAAGCCATACTTGCGGGGCCGACCTGTGACAGCGTGGATACTCTTTATGAAGATTACCTCTATGAACTGCCGCTGAATCTCGCTTCGGGTGATATCCTGTACTGGCTGACATGCGGAGCGTATACCGCCAGTTACAGTTCGGTCGAGTTTAACGGTTTCCCGCCGTTGCGAAGCTATTACATATAGAGGATTTGACATAACTTGGAACGGTTGCGATGAAATCAGCGCTGGAAGTACTGGACGCATTAAAATTGGACAGAAGCTTTCTTCCGGTACTGGAAATCGGATGGCGCGAATCCATGGATACTTACCCCGCCGCTGCCGGACTTTACTTCATGGAGCACAGATTTTATCTTGAACACCTGGCGCTGGCCGGTCTTGAAAACGACCTTGCTCCCATGATGAACGAAGTGGCAGACAAAGTTAAGAAATCCACGGATCTCCGCTTTCTGGCCTGGCATGCTCACCATTATCTTTGTCTTTCTAACGGAATGCCGTCATTTGCCAAATGGCCGGAACTGAATCAGATTTTCGGCAAAAACTGCGGTATATTCTACCTCATGATCGGACTGAGCTCGATTCCGGTGCTTTCCCGTACTTATCATGCTATGGGTATTCCTGAAACTTATGCTGCGGCATCCGCAAAATGGCTGTCCGGAACGGTAGAAATCTATAAATCCGCGCATGCCGGCTATCCCGGTCATACCCGGAAACAACTTTTCTGGATGCGCAATTATATAAATGGTAAATTATTCCGGATCGGGCGTTTTGAGTTTATGGAACAGGATTTACCGAAATCTTTCCCGATATCCGTATATAAGAGTAAAAAAACCGGACAAGTCATCGCTCTGGCTGCCGCCGGAACTGCCTGTTCCGCTGATGGCCTGATCCTGTATGCGGACCAGGCTCCGGAAAACGCCGCGTTCACCACTTCGTTCACACGTAATGCGACAGTTGTTGCCGGAAATCCGATATCTCCAAGGGGATTTATTATGAATCAGACTGTCAGGATGCCGCTTGCGGAGTGGAAATGTATACTTGCGCCGGGAGATTTTACTCCCGACATCCATATTCCCGGAGGCGGCGGAATGAATATGGAAGTTTGCCGGGAATCTTTGCAGGAAGCACTGAAGTTCTATGAAAAGTACTTTCCTGAAAAACGGATAAAAGCCTTTGTTTGCGGATCATGGATATTCAATACCGATTGGGAATGTCTCCTGCCTGAATCCAACCTTGCAAAGTTTATGCGCCAAACTTATCTTTTTCCGATGCCGTCCAGCGGTAAAGATGGGCTTTTCTTTATTTTCGGAAAGGAACAGGACGATATTTCAGAGTATCCGAGGAATAATTCGCTCAGACGCGCCATGTTAAGTATTCTGGACAAAGGCAAACGGCTTAGAACCGGAGGAATGTTTTATCTGCCGGAACATCTCAGTCAGTTCGGGACTGAATATTACCGAACCGCCTGGAAACTGCCGGACAATATTGTTGGATAACAAGGGAGTTCATTCCGGGGATAATCAGAACAGCCGAAACAGTGAAATAAAAAATATATCCCATATTATCGATTATTTTCATACAAAACAAACGAAAACAGAAACTCAATCTTCAGTTTTGTTTTTCTGAGAATTCTGTTCTGCAGGCATCTCCTTAGTCTTTTCCTGATCGTCATCACCGCAGCCTTTGCAGGAAAGACAGGAGCTCTCGCCTCTGGCTATTTTGACTATTGTGCGAATAATGAAAGCCAATGCCAGTACCGCGATTACCGCTAAAATTATATACTCAGTATTTGTCATGGCAGTTTCCTCCGTTTATTATTGCCCGATATGACTTTATAATATAATAACGCCCGCTAAACGAAAAAGCAAATCCGGAACAGCCTGAAACTGATCGGTTAATAAATTTTTACCTTATGTTTTTTTATTTTGTCCAGATAATCCTCTATGGACTGCCGCCAGGAATCCGCCACGCTTTGCCAGTTGTATCCTTTCTGCAGCAGCAGCCGCACTTTTGCGGTTCCCATCGCTTTGTCAAAACCTGCGATACGGTCGCTGGGCCATTTGAATTGAGGATAATTTTTCTGCAGGTAATACAATATGGCAACCGTACAGGCAGTCGGCCTGAACCCGGCGACATCGGTTATATGGAGCTGAATTCCGTGCGTGTTCTGTCCCTTGAATAATCCGAAAGCCGGAGTGAAATGTATTTCCCTGAAACAAATGCCCTTGAGCCCGAGATTGTTCAGGCTGCGGGCCATGTGTTCAGCGTTGATCCACGGAGCGGCGACCACCTGGAAAGGAAGCGTATAACCTATTCCTATCCCGACGCTTCCCAGCGTCCCTATGGCTCCGGTAACGGAATACGCGCAGGCGGACTCGGGGGAGGGGATCTGAGGGGAAGTCGGCACCCAGGGCAGACCTGTCTGAGCCCAGTTCATACCGCGCCGGTAGTTAATCATCGGAACCACATAAAGCCGGCATTTTATCCCGATCACCCGTTTGAAATAAAGGGCCAGTTCCCCGACCGTCAGACCGTAAACGAACGGAATGGGATGCAACGCGATGAAAGAGCGGTACTTATTTTCCGTAACCGGCCCGTCCGCCTGAACCGCCCCCAGCGGATTGGGTACGTCCAGTACCACCATGGTTTTGCCTGCCAGCGCCGCGGCGCTCATGCATTCCGCCAGGTGCCATATATAGGTGTAGGAACGGCAGCCGATATCCTGGATACTGTAAATGAGGATATCGACTTTATCCAGAGACCCCGGAGGCGGACGGTGGTCTTTGCCGCCGTACAGCGAATATACCGGCAGACCCGTTTTACGGTCATAACCGCTTTTGAAATTTTCTCCGGCCCCGACATCGCCCCTGATACCGTGCTCCGGGGCAAAAAGGGCGACCAGGTTTACATTCGGACTGGCTTTCAGCAAATCAGCAGTTGAACGCAGATGCGCATCAACACCGGTGGGGTTCGTGATCAGGCCGACCCGTTTACCCTTTACGATATCGGTATATTTACTGAGGAATACTTCAAGACCGTTATAGACGCGGGCATGTGCGGCAGACATGGACAACAGGAAAACAAGGATTGCTAAAAACAGGAAATTACGTAATTTCATGACCGCCCTCTGCATGTATTAATAAAATTTTTGTAAAAAAGTACATTGGTTTCTTGACGATTGCCAGTTGACAAGCTAATTTATATGGCTTTTTGTATCTGGCGGTCTCAGGCCCCATTATTAAATTAATGCTTGACACCTGCGTCCGCTGTAAACACTGTAACTTAAAACAAGGGAAGGGATAGTATGGCTACTGCAAGTCAGGCAAAACACAAACTGTGCCGTAGAATCGGCGAATGTATTTGGGGCAACCCAAAATGTCCAAGCGTTAAACGTCCGTATCAGGCCGGACAGCACGGCAAGACCGGTCACAGAGGGAAACTTTCCACTTACGGGACTTTGCTGCTGGAAAAACAGAAACTCCGCAAACATTACGCTATTTCCGAAAAACAGTTGCGCATCGCTTATACCAATGCCAAAAAAGGTTTAGGACAGGCGCATGAAAAACTGTTCAGAAGCCTGGAACTGCGTTTGGACTCTTTACTGTTCCGCAGCGGTTTCGCTCCAACTATCTTCGCGGCGAAACAGTTTGTCAACCATGGGCATATCCTGGTAAACGGCAAAAAAGTTGACCGCGCTTCATATCAGGTAAAGGAAGGACAGGTAATTTCGATCAACGCCGAAAAAAGCCCGGCGATCGCCGAAACGGCGAAGAACGGCAACGCCACTGTTCCGGGTTATCTGGAAGTGGACCCCGATGCGCTGAAAGTTACTCTGACCCGTGTTCCTCAAATAGAGGAAATTCCGGTAAACGTCTCCATTATGAGCGTTATCGAATATTACGCGCGTTAGTTACCGGCAAACCAGTCCCGGCCGCAGTTTACTGTTGCCGGGATTTTTTACAGGCAGCTTGCGATCTCCGAGCGCAAACAGCATATCCTTTTTGTTGGTTGCGTTTAAGCGCAAACTACTGTTTCGCAATCCGGCTTG
>JAQUOK010000363.1 GCA_028717165.1 Victivallaceae bacterium
CGCCTATAAAACAGGCTCATTAGCTCATATTTTATGTAAAAACCTTGAATGCACGCAAGCGAACGCCACCAGTTTCGCCTCGTTTTGAGGCCGCAAGAATTGAGGCGTGGTTACTGACCAATTACAATTTTCATCAGTAATTCCCGATGAAAGTAATCCACCCGGTTTGTTATAAGGAAGCCTGAGTGAGAGAAAATACCTGGAAGAATTATACGCCCGTTAAGGAATAGCCAGGTAAAATTCCGGGCAGATACCGGAAAAGGTTGAAGGGGAAAATATTTTTGTTTTCTGGGGCTGTTTCAGCAAGTTTGCTATTGACATATTGCGCCTTTGAGCTATACTACAAGGTTGTTACATGTTTCATTATTTCAACTGATAATTACAGGGCTGATTTTTGTTGTTTAAAAGATATTAGTTAGTCGTTAAACTAACAGAGCAGGGACAAAAGAGACTGTAAGCTTTTAGGGAACCTCTGAAAATCGCATTTGAATGTAGTTTAAGCGTCTCGCTTGAGCAGAAACACACAGTATGCTACCTTGAATTATTAGAGATACCCTTTATCGGGAAAAATATTTTTAAAGCGGCCTTGAAAAACCGGCGTTTGATAAAATAGTGACTGAACTCTGATCATTTAAAAGGGTCTTCAGTAACGTATAAAGAGGGAATTCACATCCCAAATGAGCGTTTTGCGTTTTGTATTCCTGTCTCCAAGATAAACAAATGGATAAGAACCGTATGATTTCGAGTTGAAGCAAGTCAACAAAAAAAATCATTGAACAGGAGAAAAAAATGTTGAAGGCTAATAAAAACAAGGCAGGACAGAAAAGAAATCGGATTCAGGGGAAAATCTTTTCAGATAATTAGTGTTCTGGGAAATTCTTTTTATTTTCAGTAACGTTAACATTATTAAGTTGCTTCTGTCAGGCAGCAGCCGGCCAAAATCCCCCTGTGGCCGAATATGATTTTTCAGCGGGGAAAGGTAATATATTGAAAGATAAATCCGGCAACAACAATAACGGGATATTACATGGAACAACGTGGGCGAAAGATAAAAATGGTAAAAATTGCCTCTTTTTTAATGGAATAAATGCTTATGTTGAGATTCCGTTCAAACCAAAACTTTCCCTGGGACAGGAATTTTCAGTAGAAATGCTGGTAAAGCCCGGAGTAAACGAGAAGAGAAAAGGAATGGGAACGTCCAGGGTTTTGTTTGGCCAAAGCGGCAATTTCTGGGATCCGGCGTCAAGTTTTGGCATTTATCTGTCAGTTCCGGAAAGCATAAATGCCTATTTTCGATACGGCCCTGCTAATACCCCTAAAAATAATGAAGTTGTTAATATCGGCAAATTTGGTTTATTCATTAATGACTGGGCAAAAGTCACTTTTATAAAAAGCCGTAAATACGCAACTCTTTATATAAATTCTTTTCCGGTAAAAAGAGTGGATTTTTCAAATAAAAATATGATAAATTCCGGGAAGCCTTATTATATTGGCGGAACTCCCGGCCGCTATTTTAAAGGTTTCATAAGTAATTTAAAAATATATGATTACCCGATAGTAAGCGATACGGAACGTGTAAAGACAAAATCTTCCTCGAAGTCCCAGCCCTATTTATTGCTGGTAACCTCAATGGACCAGCACATCAGCAGTACTCCGCTTTTTGATATCGGCAAAAAAGATATTGAAGTATTTAACGGTTCTCCCTTTGATGGGATAGCATTAAATATGGTAGATATATACTCCGCGCAACAACCCGTAAATGAAAAAATTATGTCTAAAAAAATTTCCGAGTTCAAGGCCGTTGCCCAAAAAGCCATATGGCCAAGAGTAAATTTAAACCGAATTTATCAAAGACATGAAAATCATGTATACAGCAAAAAAGATCCATGTATTGAAGATATAAAAGCATTGCCGGTTCAGGGAATGTCAACCGGGAAAGCGCGAAGAGAAAGCACATATTATTTCGAAAAAATAAATGTCATTGATTTGTATGACGAAGCAGGAGCATTAAGCGATTTTTACAAATTTTGGGAACTTTCGGTAAAGTTCAGCAAGGAAATGAAGTCGGGAATAGTACTTGACTTTGAAGATTATAATTACAAAACTGAAGTTTATAACGTATCGCTGATCGCAGCCAGACATAAAAAACCTGTCGATGAAGTAGTAAAAAGACTTATTGGTATTGGTTCGCATATGGTTGATATGGCTGAAAAAATATATCCCAATGTGGTCATAATAACGCTTTTTTTGAAATTTGATAAAATCAGACGTACCGGTTATTATAATTCATTTGACTATATCGCCCAGGGGATGCTTGAGAGGGCAAAAGAGAAAAAGCTTCCATTAGTATTGGTGGAAGGTGGAGAAGCGTCTCTTGGCTATGTCAATAAAACAACGACAATACTGAAAGAGAAGATATTTAAACGGCTTTTTTTCTATTCTTCCTGGCTCAAGGCATTTCCTCATAATTTCAGACTTGGGGGGACAATTACTATCTGGGATGATTTTTCAAAAGTTACCGGGTGGCCACAAAAAGCTCTCGGAACCTCTAAGCCGTTTCAGTCACTTGAAGATTTTACTCCGTTTCTAAAAATACTATTTAATAATTTTGATTATATCTGGTTTTATCAACCGCTGTGTACTGATTATAAACTTTTTTCAAAAAAATCATATGATGCCGCTTGCAAGTTTCACAGGAAATTGGATATTGTCATGAAAAGATCTGCAAATGGAGATAAGTAATTCAACAGGGATTTGAACGTCACCTGAGCATGATCAAGTTCAAAAATATTAGAAGACGGCGGTTTGGGCAGGTCCCATTCCCCTGAAATACAAACTGCTCCTCAAAAAAGGAATACGAAATGACATTTGAATTTACGGCCTGTCAGGCCATTGTAAAAAATCCCCGGAATCCCCTGATAAAATCCGCGATGATGCCATATCCGTCAACACTTACCTTTAATGCCGGCGTAACTAAATTTCAAGGCCGTTATGTAATGGTGTTCAGAAATGACTATAATTTTACCCGGGAAGAGATAGAAGCTCACGAAACGGCGGGCGCGAGACTGGACTTAAAAATAAATTTGGGTCTGGCATTCAGTAATGACGGCATTAACTGGGAAATAAGTCCTAAGCCGTTTGTTCCATTCGAACTTAATGATGAATGGTTCTGGGCTTATGATCCGCGACTTACGGTAATCGACGGCAGATGTTATATGTGTTTTGCCGTTGATACCCGGCATGGGATTCGCGGCGGCATTGCGGTTACCGATGATTTCGAGCGATTTGACTTACTGACTATGACAGTGCCGGACAATCGGAATATGGTACTTTTCCCGGAAAAGATCGGCGGCAGCTATATTCGCCTCGAACGCCCATTTCCTGTTTATGGAAGAGGGCGAAAAGATATTTTTGACATTTGGTTGTCGGAATCGCCGGATATGAAATTCTGGGGCAATCATAAATTGGTGTTAGGTACTGAGAATGTAGCGTTTTGTAATGATAAAATCGGTCCTGGAGCACCACCTGTCAAAACTCAGGCCGGATGGTTAACCGTTTTTCATGCGGTCTGGCGGCACTGGGGTGAAAAGCTGTATAGCTGGGCTGGCAATTGGGAAAAAGAATATTTTGCGGGAGTAATGCTGCTGGACATTGATGATCCTTCAAAAGTGGTGGGGATTTGCCGCGAACCTTTAATAAAAGCTGAAAATCAATACGAATTGGAAGGCTATAGAGGAAGTGTTATTTTCCCGGGCGGGATGATCCTTGAGGATTCCGGTGAAGTTAAAATATATTACGGCGCGGCCGATACCACAGAGTGTCTGGCCAGTATTGGCGTTGACAGATTGATTTCTCTCTGTAAAAAGCTTTAAATTGAATGGCTGTACAAAAGACGTAAATACTGCAGAAACGGGGCGCGAATTATGATTAGCGCGCCGTGTATAATTTTTTTGACGTATCTTAGGTATAATTTCAGCCGCCGCGGGTAAATTCCACGGAACATTTGCCCATATCATTCCAACCCCGGACGGGGTTGAATTACCCATAATACTGAAGCCTTTTGCAAAATAATGCTTTATGTGCTTGATTTTTTACATACCATCTAACCAAGTATCGTCCGCTGCGAGGACGTCGGTTTCGTTATTTTTGACTTCTGGCGGGACCGTTCGATTATCTGAAAAGTAATCGGAGTAACCTTTGTCCGGGAAAAATTGAATCCCGAATGGATGACTATGTTAAGAATTGAAAATTAAGGATGCGGCACGGTATTGAAACCCTGAAAGGGGTATTCAGCGTAGCCCGCCGCAACGCGGCGGGTAATGCCGTTCCCCCATATCTGTTCCCTGTAGGGGAACCTCAAATGCCTTACCCGCATTTTGAAGTTCTCCTTCAGGGAACATCATGGAACCGATAAGATTCCCCAAGGCGCTGCCTTGGGCTACGTTAAAAATCCC
>JAQUOK010000364.1 GCA_028717165.1 Victivallaceae bacterium
TTAATAATGCAAAAAATGGCAATTTCCGTCAAAAATCAGCAGTCTGCGAAATAAAAATTCATTTGGAAATAACCGGTCAAGATTTGGGGATAAAGTCTGAGAACTATTTTTCATTCGGAATTACTGACTTTTTGCGGTGATAATTCTGATGTTTTGCCGGGAAAGCATTTCGCGGTCGATGGCCTTCAGGCCGCTGTCGGTAACCAAAGTGTCTATTTCATCCAGTTCGGCAAACCTGACCATGGATTTACTCCTGAATTTGGCGCTTTCGGTCAGGATGAATACCCGGTCGGAAATTTTAACCGACAGTTTTTCGTAGCTGGCCAGATTCAGGTCGGAAGTATAAAATCCTTCCTGGCTGTCGGCGCCGTCACAGCCGGTAAACAGCAAATCGACGTGATAGTCGGCAAGGTATTTTTCCGCCGCGGGGCCGACCAGGTCCATGGAATTCGCCCGCAGTTCGCCGCCGGTTAAAATGACTTTGCACCGGGTCTGAAACAGCGCCGAGGCAATCGGTATGGAGTTTGTCAGAACCGTCAACGGCAGGCTCCTCTGCGCCAGCAGTCTGGCAAAGGCCAAAGTGGTTCCGCCGGCGCTGAGCATCAGCGTCTTGACTTCCGGCATCTGTTCGAACAGTTGAAGCATGGCGGCGGCAATGGCGTTTTTCGCCGGAGAACTGCTCATGCTTTCACAAATCTTAGCCTTCGGTATCGCGCCGCCTTTTACCTGGACCGCCAGCCCGTTTTTTTCAAGCAGTACGATGTCCCGGCGGATCGTCATTTCCGAAACGGCGAAAAACTGCGCCTCATCCGCTATTTCGATATGTCCGAACGCGTCGATCCGGTTCTTCAATTCCTGTTGCCGCAGATTCATTATATTTACCTCGCTATGTTAAAAAATAACATATTTTAGTAATTTGTCAACACTTTTTTGTGAAAATATTGTTGTTTATTTTTGCCGCGGATAGTATAATGTTGGTAAAACCAAGTTAAAAACAGGAGCTCTTTTTATGGCTTATGATCCGTCAAAATATCAAGTTGATTTTAACGAATACCCCAAAATAATAAGTACGTCCGTACCCGGCCCGGTAAGTCAGGCGCTGCATAAGCGCGCAACAAAGCATTACCGCGGGCTCTCCGGCCAGGTCAGGCTTTTCCCGGTGGCTTTTGAAAGCGGACAGGGCTGTACTTTGAAAGATGCCGACGGCAATCAATACATCGATTTTTCCAGCGGAATATACGTTACGACTCTCGGGCACTGTCATCCGAAGATTTCCGAGGCCGTCGCCAAATATGCCAAAACCTTGATGAACGCTCACGATTTTACTTCAGAGATCAAAGTCAGGCTGCTGGAAAAAATGGCGCAATGTCTGCCGGGCGACCTGAATAACTTTCAGCTTTACGACAGCGGTACGACCGCCGTTGAAGCCGGGCTGCGCACCTGCCGCGCCGCCGCCGGCAAACATGAATTTATCAGTTGTTTCATGGACTTTCACGGCAAAAGCGGGCATTCCATCAGTCTGGCGCGGATGACTAAGTTCAGCGGCCCGACGCGGGCGCCCGGATTTTACATGGTTCCGCGCCCCGACACTTACCGCCCGTGGTGGACCCGCGGCGACGGCTCGCTGGATACCGAAAAATACCTGGAGTTTTACGATACTTTCATACGGGAAAGCACCACCGGGCAGGTGGCGGCATTTGTCCTGGAACCGATCCAGGGCTGGGGCGGGAGCATTATGCCGCCGGACGATTTTTTCCCGAAACTCAGGAAATTCCTCGATGAACGCAATATTCTGCTTTTCGCCGACGAAGTCCTGACCAGCATGGGGCGTACCGGAAAATACCTCTGTATGGAACATTGGGACGTTGTCCCGGACGTGGTTACGCTCGGCAAAGGTTTCGGTAACGGTTTCCCGGTAACCGCCATGGCGGTTCGCGATCCTTACGCTGACGCGGTGGACAAGATAAGCGCCTCGACCAGCTACGGCGGCAACCCGATGGCCTGTGCCGCCGCCCTGGCTTGTTTTGAGGTCATTGAAGAAGAAAACCTGCTCGAACACGCTCTTAAACTGGAAAAGATTTTCATGGAGATCATGAAAACCTGGAAAGAAAAATATTCCGTCGTCGGCGACGTCCGGGCCAAAGGCTGTCTGCTTGGTGTGGAACTGGTCAAAGACAAAGCGACTAAAGAGCCGTTCGACGAAGCCGGGAAACTGGTTTATCAGAAAGCGTTTGCCAAAGGGCTTGCATGGATTCCGGCCGGGCATATATTAAGAATGAGCCCCCCGATAATCATGCCTGAAGACGCGGCCCGGAAGGGTATGGAGATGATTGAGGAAGCAATTGCGGAAACCGAAAAGGAACTGGGGAGAATATGACGGGACTTATCGGTTAGACAAGAGAACCTTGCTTATTAAAATCTATTCATAGGACAGCATTATGACGAAAACAGAAAAGAAAACCGAACCCCTTAAAAAAAGAAATCGTATCGGTTTACGGAATTTTTGCATAAATAAAATACGTTTTTCTGATAATTCCATGTCATTTGAAGCTGACGGGGCAGGCGTTGAAACGTCGAGCGCGGTAACGGCGCTTGAAACGGACTCCGGAACGTTTAAATATGACTTTCCGGAAAAACATCTCAACTGGGAAATACGTGTTACGGACAATGGTAATGAACGCCTGATTGAATCGGTCATAATTAATTATGGCAAACATGGGGTTAAACTGGGCAAAGTGTTCCTGCTGGACGTGGCTGTCAGCGGTTTTTCCCGGAAAGGCGATGGGCTGGTCGTCCTGCCGTGGGACAACTGCTGCGCGCAAAGGATCTATAAGATCGATGACCCGAAAATGCCGGAACTTGCTAAAGTCAAGGCCCAATTCAGCAACAATATCCGGCAGCTTGCTTTGCAGGCTGCGTTTCTCACATTTCAGAAATGCAATACGGAAGTGATCATAAAACGTTCGCGGGACGGCCTTGCCGGTTTGCGGGCCGTTTGTGATTTCGCCGGCTGGGAACTGCCGCCGGGGTGTTCGGCGACAACGGAGGTATTCCGCATTCTTGCCGGGAACGATCCGTTCGCACAGCTTGAAAACTGGGCCGACACGGTAAGCGCCCGGATAAAACCGTCTGTCTGGCAAGATGTTCCACTGGGCTATCTGGGATGGTCCTGGACTGATACCGTGAACGGCACGGAAAATTATGAGAAAGTCACTTTTGAAAATCTCGACGCCATTAATAAGCGGCTGAGAGGATTCGGATTCAAATATTTATGGACAAGCATGGATAATTTTAAAGGCAGCATTCCCGGTAACTGGCTGAAATGGAATTATGATCACATTCCCTGCGGCCGGAAACGCTTTATTGAGACGGTGCGGGAAAAAGGCTTTATTCCCGGTTTCTGGATCGGCCCGTTTTATTTCTGCAGCATGGTTACGGAACTGATGAAGGAATTCGAAGACGCGATCCTGAAAACCTCGGAAGGCGAAAAGCTGATCGTTTGTGAAGAATGGCGCCATGGAGATGCCGGTAAGATTCCAAAATCCGAGCGTCCCTGTCTTTATGCGCTTGATCTTTCCCATCCCAAAATCCGGGAATTCATCAGCAAAGTTTTCCGTACTTACCGGGAATGGGGTATCCGCTATTATATGCTGGATTTCCTTGAATCCGGAGCTGGTAATCTGTCCCGTTTCCCATATGGGGACTATTTTGACCGAAGTCTGGTACCCGGAGCGGAAGTTTATACCGAATCACTGAAAATTATAAAACAATGTGCGGGTAATGACACTTATCTGCTGAGTTCGACCGGCCCTAATGTCCATAACGCTGGAATAGTTGATGGCGTAAGGGTCGGAAACGATTTCGGCGAAGGCCGGGCGATCAGCCCGGAATCTTTTTTCTATCCGGCTTCATACGTCATCAACAATCCTGATTTCTGGACCGGTCCCAAGCGTGCGCTTATCGGTCAGGCGGGAAGTTATCATACGCATGGAAAACTTTATCTCAACGATTCCGGCAACGTCCTGACGGTTGACCAACCCATACCGCTTTCCCACGCCCGGATAAACGCGACTATCCACGCGTTCAGCGGCGGACCGACCATGCTCGGAGACGATATCCGTCGGATCAGTTCCGAAAGACTCGCCCTCATCAAGAAAACCGTTCCGCGCAGCCGGCCGGGCGCTTTCCCGCTCGACCTTTTTACTTCCCCGTCACCGGATTATCCGAAATTATTTCTGCGTACCATCAACTTGTCATGGGGAGAATACAAGGTGCTTGCCCTTTACAATTTCGATACCGTCCCTAGGAATATTATAGTTCCGTTTGCTGGCATGGGGTTGGAAAAAGGCCGGAATTATCTGGTCTGGGATTTCTGGAACGAAAAGTTCCTGGGAAAGAAAAACGATTCTTTTGAGATCCCGGTTTCCCCGGAAAGCGTTACGGTATTGCGTTTT
>JAQUOK010000365.1 GCA_028717165.1 Victivallaceae bacterium
ATTCGTTTATTCTTTTTAAGTTATTGACAACTTTATCGTCGGGAATTTCAAACAAGCCTTTTGCGCGCGGAGCAATATGTATCTGGTTTACCTTATATTTAAAAGCCCATTCAATTATTTTCTCCGTATTCTGCGCTCCCAGGTAAAGCGCCCGGTATTTACAATCCGGCCAATCCGTGATCCCGGCATTAAGCGCATAAATTTCACTACCGTCTTTACTGATAAGCTCACAGAAGGTAACACTGCTGAACAGCGCCCCCCTGGCATCCTTGCCGACAAGCAGATATATTTTGCGATTATTATCGGCAAATGAAGCTATGGAATATCCCTCCGGCTTCAGCCCGGCATAATCAACGTTTTTATTCCTGAATGCGGTGGGAACATTTTTCCCGATTACAATAAGATTTCCTTTTTTTTCTGCTGCCGATAAATCAATATATTTTTTTACCCGTAAAGGAGCGCCTCCCAGTTCTTTTATTCTTCTGTTAATATATTCAGCCGCAATAAAAAACGTTTTTTCCGCATTATCGTCAACGACAATAACCGTGTTACGGGAATCCAGCAGGAATTTCCCCTCAATTAATGTCATCTGTTTAGGTGTGGGAATTATATTTAACTCCATATTATTCGGATTGTCCCCAAACACATTTACAGAAAGCAGGCATATTATTAATTTTGTAGTAATAGATCTAAACATCAGCAGTAATCCTTTAGTTAAAAAAGTTTTTTCCGTTTCAAAGAAATCTTGTTTTTCCTGCAAAACACCTCCATTTTCATTTAACTGTTATTGACAATATAGCCCTTGACTTCAGGATAGAAATTTTTATAATGTAACCTCCGGTTAACCTTTCGATGAAACATCGTTCAACTTGATTTTGACGAAAGACATAGGCGGTACTTTGCCCGTATGGGTGGTGTGCCCATCGGTCCATTCGAAACAACTGGGCGTCGCTCGGAAGTTCGCGAGGAAGAGCGCGACACTTCCCTCCGAGTCCTCCCATACGGAGTGGAGCGGCGACTGCGTAAACTTGGTTCGAATTACCGCATCTTCAGGACGAGTGAAAATCATGCGTTTGAGAAATGCGGTCGGTTGCTTTTCACCATTAAGAGTACCGGGATTTTGTAACTCGCCCAAAAGCAGAAAGCGACGGTTTTCGTGGTAGAACCTTGCCGCCGTCAGAAGAAAATTGATGTCCATCCTGAGTTGCGGGTCATTGAAATGGCATTGCTGGAGATTGGCGACAGTTGGTTGCGCCCCGTAAATGACGTTTCTGGCGATTTCGAGCCGGAATTGTTCGGGGCAAAGCGTTCGCCAGTCCTTTTCCTGGGAAGGTATCCATTTTCCTGTATCGGGCCAGAGCGGATCGTAAGGCGGAACGCCATCGATCAGCGCATAATTTCCGAACAACCGCGGCAACGATCCGTAAACCGCCTTGAAAAGAGGAATACATTCAGAATCCAACAAACGCCACCCGATGCGTTCCATGCTGGCGTCCAGAGTGATGTTCAAATCAATCAGATCCAGGAACATCTCGCCGCAATTTTCTGATGAAAGAAGCATTCCGGGATTTTCCCGGCGGATTCTTTGCAGAAGTCGGCGATAACCGGAGATCTGGTAAGATCCGTTCCCCGGCGCATGTCCGTGCCTGGCGTCGAAGCAGGGTTTGTTGCAACAAGACGAGATCATGTCCAGATATATCCCCGGCAAGCCCAGAGCCCGAAGCTGACGCGTTTGTGACGCAAGTTCCGGAGCAAAGCGCTTGCCGCCGCCGCAAATATAGGCCAAAGGCCGTTTGGTGTAGACGTTGCAAATCGTCGTTCTGCAAGTTCCGTCGGCTTCCTTGCCGGCCTCTCTCAGACCGATCGAGCGGAACCGGGGAACGCTCATGTCTAATAACATGCCATTGATGTAAACTTGCGTGTAAATCCCGGCTTCTTTCAGGCAAGCAAGGGCCGCTCTGAATTTCTCGTCCCCCTCTCGGGACGGCAAGTAATCCGGATAGTCGCCGTCGTAACCATGACGGTGCCACCAATACCAGTCCAACGCGACGGGAACGCCCGACCGCTGCCGCGCCTCAAATGCAGGTGGAATAACTTCGTCCGCCGCACCGCGGTTCCATAACCAGAGCGCAATGGAGTCCAACGCTTCTTTGCGCTCTCGATTCTCCCGGGTTCCCGCCTTTCGGGTCCAGCGTTGGCGTAAAGCCCAACGACGATAGATGGCGGCAGCGTCATGCCAGTTCCCGCAAAAAATACGCAGACTCGCTTTATAGGGCAATGAAAACGATTGTCCGTCCGCTAATACGGGATGAGGAAAATCGCTGAAATACCGAATGCTGTCAGGTTTTGCGCCTTTTGTAAAATAAAAGCTTTTCATGAAGCCGCGGGCATCACGGGTATCGAAATAAAACCCGCGGCCATCGGCGAGTATCAACGCCATGAATTGCATGTTGTAATCGTTGAGATACCCGCCGCCAATCCTCTCCCCCTGTGCGCAATGGCTTTTGACCGCAGGAAACAAGGCTCCCTGCCAGGAAGGAACAACCGCATCGCATTCGCCCTTGAAGGCAAACTCATAAATGGGAAACCGAATGGCGCTGATTTGCACCGCGGTCTTGAGTTTGCTGAGCGCGATAGTCCCCATCAGACACCCGTTGTTGATGCTCCAGGTTACCGAAACCGCCGCCTTCGAACCCAATATGTCAAACCCTGTCCAAACCAATCGCGCCCGCCGGGCTGTTTTGTCAACTATGGCGAAACGCGCCGCCATATCGGGTCGAACAATTACGCCATCTCTTAGAAGCAACTCCCAATTCCCTTCCTCGCCCGGTCGCATTTCCCCAATCGGCGAGGGGTGACTTGTTCCTCGAAACTGTCCATTGACTGCCGCAAAGCCAAAGCGACCATTTTTGTCACCTAACCATATCATTTATATAACCCTTAAGTTAAAGTAATCGTTCAGCTTATAAAAGTTTTTCCACCCAATGCTCCTGTCGAAATATTGCGTTCTATAATTAACAAGGGGGGTAACTTTCAACCTCCTGAAGCTGTTCCAGCTTCTTGAAAACATGCCGCAAGCACCATGATCTTTACCAATAACCAACACTACGAAAAATAATTTCCCCGAAGCAAGACAGGACAATTCCATTCCGTTTTTCACGTTGAAAGATATCCTTGGCCCATGATTATTTTTCTTCGTATCAGTCACTGATAAAATCATATTTTCTATCATCTTCTTTCCCAGGCGGCTGAAAGCATTGCCAGATAGTTTTCGTCCGGAACAAATTCCGGTATGCTGTTCCCGGAACCGAGGACATAAGCCCCTTTTTCCCGGCTCATTTCCAGTAATGCATCCGCTCTCGCTTTAATTTCCCGCGGCGTTTTCCGGGACAGGAAATCTACGTCGATTCCTCCGACTATAGCTATTCTTGATGAATATTTCCGATAGGCTTCCTCTACCGGAAGTATTTTATCTTCATAAGAATGTTTCCCGTCAAATTTGCATACATCACAAATATCGTCAATTAATGACCACATGTTGCCGCAGGAGTGCAGAATTGTCGGTTTTCCGTGAGAATGTACGGCTTCGACCATTTTCACATACCATGGAATTATAAACTGCCGCATCTGCTCCGGGGCCAATCTGGTCTGGGCATTAAAACCCCAGTCGTCATTCAGGATCATTGCACCAAAACAATCCTGGGAAGCAATCATATCCGCATGCATGATAAGCCTTTTTCCTATCGCTTCGGCAACATCGGCAACCAGTTCAGGATCATCATAACATAACAAACAGAGATTTTCATAACCGAAAGCAGTAACCAGTCCGCCCAGTACACTTTGCGGCTGACATCCGATATATTTTCCTCCGACAGGCAACGTTGGAAGGTCCGCAGTTTTTTGCTTGTAGACTTCAGGATCCGGATCGCGCCATGAAAAAGCTTCAAAGTCTTTGCGGTTTTCAAACATTGCACTGTTTTGTGAAACGCTTTTCTGACGCTCGCCCTGTATTGTCGGTAAGCATAAGTCATGAATGCCAACTGTAGCGTAATCATAGCCCAACCTGAAAAATGCCTCATAGGATGTGGTTCCAAATTTTTCATATATCCTTCGGTTCATATAAAACTCGAACTGCACCGGACGATCCGGTCGTTCCCGACACAGTACTTTCAACAATTGTTCAAAATCCGGTCTGAAATCTTTTTTCATAAACATTCTATTTTTTGTGTTCGTGTTATTTATCTGAAGCCGTCTCAACTTTCCGAAGCTAAACTTTTCCAAGTTAAAAAAATTGTAATCCTTTTTTCTAAGCTAAAAGAGCCAATTTCAAAAGTATTGGCTTTTTCCTGTTAATAACTCGTTTCTCTGCGCATCAACTGATTTTTGACGCGCCCGTCTGACCTTTTTCCTGAAAAAGTCGTTAAAATCTTGTTTTTTGAGAAT
>JAQUOK010000366.1 GCA_028717165.1 Victivallaceae bacterium
ATGATGAACGGCAAACGTGATGAGGTAAGTACTAACGTAAACTTCATAGAAAAAGGCGAACAGATAGTGGTCATTGAGGTGACGCCCATGGAAATAACGGTAAAAAAAGCTTACCTCTTAAAACTTAACCCTTAACACTAAAGAAGGAGTTTAACTATGACCGTAGGTGCAATAATACTTGTCGTCCTGGGAATATTCGTATTATTCCTGTTCATAAAATTTATTCCTGTCCGGCACTGGATAGCGGCGATATTTTCGAATGTCAGAATAGGCCTCGGCACATTGATCGGGATGCGGCTGCGGCGGGTTCCGGCTGAAATCGTGGTGAATGCCCTGATTCAGGCGCAGAAGGCCGGGCTTACCGTAGACAGCAATTCGCTGGAAGCGCATTATCTGGCGGGCGGGAATGTCGAAAGAGTGGTTGATGCGCTGGTAGCCGCCGATAAGGCGAATATTGACCTTTCGCTGCAGCGGGCGACGGCGATCGACCTTGCCGGGCGTAACGTGCTTGAAGCTGTGAAAATGAGCGTCAACCCGAAAGTTATCGAGACTCCTGAAGTTGCCGCGGTAGCCAAGGACGGTATCCAGTTGAAGGCGATTGCCCGGGTAACTGTCCGTGCCAACCTTGACCGTCTGGTTGGCGGTGCCGGGGAGGAAACCATTCTTGCCAGGGTAGGGGAGGGGATCGTTACCACTATCGGTTCGGCGGCGGAACACAAGCATGTTCTTGAGAATCCCGACACCATATCCAAGGTGGTGTTGTCCAAAGGACTGGATTCCGGGACGGCGTTTGAAATATTGTCCATTGACATAGCGGACGTCAATATCGGGAAAAACATCGGAGCTATTCTTCAGACTGACCAGGCGAACGCCGATAAGAATATCGCTCAGGCGAAAGCCGAGGAACGCCGCGCCATGGCGGTAGCCACGGAACAGGAAATGAAAGCCAAGATCAGTGAGATGCGGGCGAAAGTCGTCCAGATGGAAGCTCAGGTGCCGCTTGCTATCGCCCAGGCTTTCAGAAGCAACAAGGTCAAAATGTAAAATAAAACGGAGGTTATATTATGTTGACACCTGTAATCGGTACGGCTCCGATACCAACTGTAGCGGCGATTGTGATAACCGTTGTTATAGTATTGTTCCTGATCATTCTGTTCGGGGTGGTCATTCCGCTTCCCCTGTGGATAGCCGCGGTGTTTTCAGGGGTGAAAGTCCGGATAAGTTCGATGATCGGAATGCGGCTCCGCCGGGTTCCGCCGCAGGTTATCCTGTCGGCGATGATCCAGGCGGTCAAAGCCGGGATCCCGGTCGATTCGAATTCCCTTGAAGCGCATTATCTGGCCGGCGGCAATGTTTTCCGGGTGATCTTCGCGCTGGTCGCGGCCGACAAAGCCAATATTCCGCTGGATCTGCAGCGGGCGACGGCGATTGACCTGGCCGGGCGGAACGTGCTTGATGCCGTCAAGATGTGCGTAAACCCCAGAATTATCGAAACGCCCCTGGTTTCGGCGGTTGCCAAAGACGGCATCCAGCTTAAAGCGATTGCCCGGGTGACCGTCCGCGCCAATATCGACCGTCTGGTCGGCGGCGCCGGTGAGGAAACGATTCTCGCCCGCGTAGGTGAGGGGATTGTTACTACCATCGGTTCGGCGGTCAATCACAAAACCGTGCTTGAAAATCCAGACCTCATTTCCAAACGGGTTCTCGCCAAGGGGCTTGACGCCGGTACGGCTTTTGAGATTCTGTCCATTGATATTGCGGACGTTGACGTCGGCAAGAATATCGGCGCCGAGCTCCAGATGGCGCAGGCGAACGCCGACAAGGATATTGCCCAGGCGAAAGCCGAAGAACGCCGCGCCATGGCGGTAGCCACGGAACAGGAAATGAAAGCCAGGATCCGCGAAATGGAAGCGAAACTGGTTGACGCCGAAGCTGAAATTCCGATGGCGATCGCCGAGTCGCTGGCCAACGGCAATCTGGATATAATGGCGTATTACAAAATGAAGAACATCATGGCCGATACCGATATGCGCCAGTCCATGGCCGGGCCCGCAGGCAAAGACAAAAAGTAGGTAAATATGGAATATATCATATTTATAATTTTTGTGGTAATTGCGATCGTTTCTTGGATTAAAAAAGTCAGTTCCGGGCCGGATAATTCCGGCCTGCAGGCAAAATTAAATAAAAGGCTTATCAATATTCTCGCCGGGAAAGAAAACCCCGAAAACCTGGATGAAGTCAAAATATATGACGAAAACGGCAATGAAATAAATTTCGGCGATGATGCTGATACCGGCGGGAAAAACGGTGAGACCGTTATTTATGACGAGGACGGCAATGTAATGTCACCGGTTCCTCCGCCGCCCGTACATCTGCATAAGAAGCCGCAAACTCAACCTGAGGCGGCCATACCGTCGGCGCCGGAAAATGCCGAACCGGAAGATGCTGCGGAAATGTACCGTGATTTCATCCGCAACAACGGCGGCTCGGCGATAGTCATTCAGGAAATCCTGAGCAAGCCCGTCGCGTTGCGGAACAGTTAACCAACAGTCGCAGGAGCAGCTTGCTCCGCGACCGTAACTCCGGACAGACTGATTTATTGCTCGTACCGACCGCAAAGGTCGCGGCGCGGGGCCGCGCTCGCGACTACCGGTTAGTTGAATATAAATACAGTTCAAATTCGTCCTGACCTCAAAAACAAGGTGTCCAAAATGAAAAGAGAATATGATTTTTCAAACGCGGAACAAGGTAAATTTTACGGGCCGTTAGAGGAACTGGATATTCCAATCTATTTAGATAAAGAAGTGAAGATCTTTTTTTTGAGAAAAATAAAAAATCTGATTTTTCTTTATGCGACACAGTTAATTCATTGATCAAAAAAGATATTGAGATTTCTAAAAGACTGGCTCATTAGGTGTATCCGTGTCGTTTAGACGAGGCTGACAAAAGTCTTGCTTGACAGCGATTGGGACTCCCGGGACGGTTGAGACTTTTGAATTTAAACTCAAAGTCCCACGCGTCCCAAGTGTCTCAAAAGTCCCATTTTCTCAAACAATGACTTGTCGGGGCCGTCCGTTTACTGAGACCGGAATATATCTGTTATTTTATTCCTTTGAGACTTTACGAAACGCCCATATTGCGGTATATTCCGGCTATGAAAAAGACAATTGCACATCTTCCCGCCAGTAAGCGGAACGAATTGAAACATATCGCTTCAATCATTCGCGGCCTGTGCGATGACGTGGAAATGATAATCCTTTTCGGCTCCTACGCCAGAGGCGATTATAAAGAAGAAGCCGACCTTAAGCCGGACAGGAAATCCGGGGATAAGTCCGACTATGACATTCTGGTCGTTACCGGGGAAAAATCAACTGCCGTAAACCTCGGCCTTTGGCGGAAAATCACCCAAAAGTGCGACAGCGCCGGATTAAGCGCCTATGTGCGGATTATAACTCACGATATCCAGGAGCTGAATATCAAACTTGCCGAAGGCCAGTATTTCTATTCGGATATCAGGAAAGAAGGCTGTCTGCTTTACAATTCGGGTAATTTCAAGCTCGCGCGAAAACACAAACTGAAACCTGAAGAACAAAAACGAATTGCCCAAGACTATTTTGAACAATGGTTTGAAAGTGCGGAAGGATTTTATTGGGGATATGAGTCGTATCTTAAGCGAAAAAGTTATAAGCTGGCCGCTTTCAATCTTCATCAGGCGGCAGAACATTCTTATAAAACTGTTTTGCTGGTTTTCACCAGTTATACTCCCTGTGAGCATCTTCTTGAACTGCTGGGACACATGGCGTCAAAACACGATTCCGGGTTCGAAGATATTTTCCCGCAGGAAACGCGGGAAGAACAAAGATTGTTCAAGTTATTGGAATATGCCTACATCGGAGCCCGCTATGACCCCGCATACGGAATACTCAGGGAAGAACTGGAATATCTGGCTGAACGGGTAAAACCCTTACTGGACTTGACGGAAAAAATCTGCAAAGCGAAACTTGAAAGTTTTAATGTCTGAAAGCCGGTGCTGCGACTACCCCCTGAAAATTTTTTATTAATGCTGTTGCATTGTCTGATTTCAGGGCTAGATTAGGGCGGATATAAACATATAACAGGTGACTTTAATGGTAAAACTGGATTTTTCCAAGAGCAGTGACGGCTTGATCCCGGCGATTGCGCAGGACTGCAAAACCGGCGAAATACTCATGCTGGCCTATATTAACGAAGAAGCATGGGCTGAAACCCTGAAAAGCGGCTGCGCCACCTATTGGACGCGTTCCCGGAAAAAGCTGTGGTAGAAAGGCGACTCATCCGGAAACGTCCAGAAAATAAAGGAAATTCTGGTTGACTGTGATAATGATACCGTGATTTTCAAAGTCGATCAGATCGGCGGCGCCGCGTGTCATACCGGATACCGCAGTTGCTTTTTCAGA
>JAQUOK010000367.1 GCA_028717165.1 Victivallaceae bacterium
TTCGATTTGAGTTCAGATGCACAATGTTTATGCTATAAATATTTTTGCGGTTCAGCTTAATTTTTGGTCGGAAAAACCTGAATAAATATATGAGGCGGACAATGGATATTATCAAAGCCGGTAATAAAATCAAGGAATTCCTTAACGGCCAGCTTGGCCGGGAAGCGAAAATCATCAAACTGCTCAAAACGGATGACGGCTGGACCGGTGAAGCGGAAGTGTTTGAGGAAAGTTCTTTTATCAAGTCGCTGGGTTTGCCCGCCCGAGTCCAGGATAGAAATATTTATGAAGTGCTTTTGTCAGAAGAGTTGGAAGTAATCGGCTTCCAGAAGAAAGACGAAGACGATCAGGATAAAAAATAAGGGAGACTGAAATGTCCGGTTCCATTACCCATTCAAATAACAGTACCAATCTCGCGGACATCCTGGAACGGGTTCTGGACAAAGGGATTGTCATTGCCGGCGACATAAAGATTCAACTTGCTGATATCGACCTGCTCAATATCAAGATCAGGCTGCTGGTGGCCTCGGTGGACAAGGCTATGGAAATGGGCATCAACTGGTGGCAGCAGGATCCTTATTTGTCCACTCAGGCCAAGGGAACTGAACTTGAAAAGGAAAACAGCGAACTGAAGCAGCGGCTGGAAAGGCTGGAGGCCCGGGTGGGGGTTGAACCGCCGCCGGCACAAGAATAAAAATAACAAGGAGAATTAAAATGGCTAAAAGAAAACATGACGACGATGATGTAAGCGTCGATTTCGGCTTCGGGAAATTCAGTCTGGGCGGACTGGCCAACGGACTGGAAAAACTGGTTAACCTGGCCGAGCGCCTGGAAGAACGCGGCGGGGAAATCCGCAAGGAAGGCGAAATCAAGTTCGACAATCTCAAGAAGGACGGTAAACCGCTGAAAGGGGTGTTCGGGCTTTCGGTCAAAACCGGCCTTACCGGCAAACCCGTGGTGGAATCATTCGGCAATATCAGGAAAACTCCGAAAGGGCCGGTGGTTGAGGACGAACGGGAACCGATGGTCGATATTTTCGATGAAAAGAAGGAAATCGTGATCATGGCGGAAATGCCCGGAGTCGGGGCCGATGATATCAAGCTCGATTTGAAAGGCGATATTCTGGAAATCTCCGCCCGGGACGGCAATCGCAATTACCGTAAGGAGATTCTGCTTTCCGCTCCGGTTGTCCCGGAAAGTATGAAATCGAATTATAATAACGGCATCCTGAAAATTAAACTTGACAAACAAAAATAAATTCATGCCCATGGCGGAAAAGGCAAAATTTTGAAACTTACATTATTTGGAGGGAAAGGCGGAGTCGGGAAAACCACCTGCGCCGCCGCGGCAGGGCTGCGTTCCGCTCAGAATCAGTGTCCGACGCTGGTCATATGTACCGACCCGGCTCATTCATTGGCTGACAGTCTGGACCAAACGGTCGGCGGAGAAATCAAACCGGTAAAGGATGTCGAAAACCTCAGTGCCATTGAAGTCAATTCGGAAAAAGCTCTGGAAGCATTCAAGACGCTGCATGAGGCCGAAATAAAGAATATTCTGGATACGTCGACGCATCTGGACGATGAAGACATTGATTCCATGTTTCAACTGCCGATTCCCGGCATGGACGAACTGATGGGATTCAAGACGATTGTCGATCTCATCGACGAAGGAAAATTCGAACGCTATATTGTCGATACGGCTCCGACCGGGCATGCGCTGCGATTGCTGAATTCGCCGTACCTGATTGACGACTGGATTAAAGTCATGGCGAAAATGCGGTGGAAATACCGTTATATGGTACAGAGCTTTGCCGGAAAATATACGCCGGACAAAAGCGACGATTTCCTGATGTCGCTGAAAAAAACGGTCAAAAGGATCGAAAAAATGCTGCGTAACGATTTAGAGAGCGAATTTATCGTTGTGACGATACCGGAACCGATGGCGATCCTTGAAACCGAACGGCTGCTGCTGGAACTGGACGAGTTCGGCATTGCCGCCAAACGCCTGATCGTCAATTCGGTACTGGAATCGGACGGTTGCGAGTTCTGCCGGGAACGCCGTAAAACTCAGCAGGAACATATCGGGCGGCTTAAGCAAAGGTTCGGCAATCTGACCATCATGCCGGTTCCGCTTCAGGCCAAACCGGTAGTGGGAATGGCGGCATTGAACCGGATCATGGATTATCTTCCGGACTAAGCAGACAGGCTTAAATATATTTGAGGATAAAGAGGAGGAAACTTTGAAACGGCAGCGCAAAATAACGGGATTCAAGGTACGGGAGGCATTGGCCAAGGACGTCGGACGCAACATTGCCCGGATCGATCCGGATGAAATCAGCGCCCTGGGACTGGAAATCGGCGATATTGCCCTGATTGAGGGGAAAGCTTCAACTCCGGTCAAAATCATGCCCGCTTATCCGGAGGATCGCGGCCGGAATGCGATCCAGATTGACGGCATTACCAGGGAAAACGCGCAAACCTCCCTGGATGAAAAAGTCATGCTGAAGCCTGCCGAGGCGGCTCCGGCACGGGAAATTACCCTGCAATCGCTTGCCGTTGCCAGTGCACTCCGGGGACAGGACTCTAAATATATCGGTTCGCTGGTAGAAGGACTTCCCGTTATGGCCGGCGATAAAGTCCGGATTACGCTGTTCGGCGCCAAGTCGTGCGATCTGAAAGTCGTTTCCACCCAACCGCGCGGCGTGGTGCTGATCAGCAAAAACACCACCGTCAGAATGGCGGAAAAAAATTCCGCCTCCGGGGAACCGGCGCGGATTTCCTATGAAGACATCGGCGGACTCGGCAGTCAGATTCAGCGCATCCGGGAAATGATCGAATTGCCGCTGCGTTATCCCGAGGTTTTCGAACGCCTGGGCATCGAGCCGCCCAAAGGCGTTTTTCTCTATGGCCCGCCGGGTACCGGAAAAACCTTGATCGCCCGGGCGGTGGCGCAGGAGACCGACGCTTATTTTACGCATATCTCCGGTCCGGAGATTATGGGGAAATTCTATGGCGAAAGCGAAGGCCGGCTGCGGGAAGTTTTCGCCGACGCCCGGAAACATGCGCCGGCGATTATTTTTATTGACGAAATTGATGCGATCGCGCCGAAACGCGAAGACATGGGCAGCGAAAAACAAGTCGAACGCCGGGTGGTCGCCCAATTGCTGGCTCTGCTTGACGGCCTGGAATCACGCGGCCAGGTAATTGTCATCGGAGCTACTAACATTCCCAATACCATCGATCCCGCTTTGCGGCGTCCCGGACGTTTCGACCGGGAAATTTCCATGCCGATCCCGGACAAACGCGGACGGCTGGAAATCCTGGAGATTCATACCCGGGGATTGCCCCTGGCCGACAATGTCAACCTGGACAGACTGGCGGAGATTACCCACGGCTTTGTCGGCGCCGACCTTGAAGCCTTGGCCAGGGAAGCGGCAATGGCGACGCTGCGGAAGATACTCCCGAACATCGACTTTGAAATGGCTGAAATTCCTTATGGAACCCTGATGTCGCTGCAGATCGATATGGATAATTTTTTCGAGGCTCTGAAGGAAGTGGAACCGTCCGCTATCCGGGAAGTTTTTGTCGAGGTGCCGGATATCCGCTGGGAACATGTCGGGGGTCTCAAGGATATCAAAGAGGCCCTGAAGGAAGCGGTGGAATGGCCGCTCAAATATGCCGAGATTTTCAAAAAAGCCAATGCCCGCCCGCCGAAAGGTATTCTGCTTTACGGCTCGCCCGGTACCGGCAAGACCATGCTGGCGAAAGCCGTTGCCAACGAAAGCGGCGTCAATTTCATTTCCGTGAAAGGGCCGGAACTGCTCAACCGTTATATCGGTGAATCGGAACGCGGGGTCAGGGAAATTTTCCGGAAAGCGAAACAGGCCGCCCCGACCATCCTTTTCCTGGATGAACTGGACAGTCTGGCGCCGAAGCGCGGAAACGGCGGCGATTCTCATGTCACCGAGCGGGTGATCAGCCAGTTCCTGACCGAAATGGACGGTATCGAGGAACTGAACGGCGTCATGGTTTTGGCCGCCACCAACCGCAAGGATCTGCTTGATCCGGCGCTGCTTCGCAGCGGCCGCTTCGATCTTCAGTTCGAGGTGCCGCCGCCTGATGAAAATACCCGGCGCGAAATCTTCTCCATTCACTTAACGGACAAAGCGCTGGACAGTAACGTCGATCTGGACGAACTGGCTCGGCGGACAGAAGGTCTCGTCGGTTCGGATATTGAATTTATTTTCCGTAAAGCCACGATGTTCGCAATCCGCGAATATCTGGAAAAACACAATAATACGACTAAAGACTGGACAGCGCATTTTGCGATTACCGCTGCGTATTTTGAACAGGCCGTCAAGCTTGTCCTGAAACAGAACGGCGCTAAACCGGCTTTGGTTTTCGGACAAGGAGAGGACGATGA
>JAQUOK010000368.1 GCA_028717165.1 Victivallaceae bacterium
TCCAACCGGGAGAAATCCAGGAATTTGCGGTCTCTCTTGCCGGAGCAGTAAAGTCGGCAATAAAAATTAAGGTTTTGTCTCCTGAGGGTAAAGACGTTCGTTATTATTCCAAAACGATTCCCCTGCAAAACGGTTCCGGCGCCGGCAGCTTCAGAACGGCGCTGAATGACCAGGCCGGACAGTGGAAGGTTATCGCAAAAGATGTAATAACCGGCTTCGAAACGGAGCAATACTTTGAACTGGAACCGGTAAAATGAAGAAAAAAAAGATGTTTTATTCAAAAAATTTTAAGCTTGTTGTCTGTCTGGGGATGTTGTTATCGGGATACGCTTCGTCTGCAGAGTTGGAACAGCCGTTTACAAATGACAAGCATACCGTATTGCTGATGCATTTCGACGAAGGCCGGGGGCTTCCCGAAGATGCTTCAGCATATAAAAACAATGCAGTAAAAAACAGTGCCAAATGGATTCCCGACGGCAAGTTCGGGGGCGCGCTTTATTTTGACGGCAGACAGGGTTTTGTCCAGATTCCCGATTCGAAGAGTTTAAACATCAAGGATGGGGAATTAACTATCGAGGCGTGGATAAAACCGGACAATTATACAGGAAATTACCCGGCAATAGTGAATAAATACAAAGGAAGCGGGGGTTATCTTGTTTCCACGCATCGTAAAAGTGGCTATATGCTTCGTTTTTTTCTGCGCAAAAACGATAAAATTTTTAGTACGATCTATTCTGTTGACAAGCTAGCATTGAACAAGTGGCGCCATATTGCGGCAGTCAGATACAAAGACGGGTTAATGGCATTGTTTGTCAACGGTGTTGCGTGCGCCCGGGGAATAAGTAAATTTGATTTTGCGTCTGATAATATTCCTCTTTTAATCGGAAAATGTGCCGGTTATTTTTCAGGGACAATAGACGAAATAAGAATTTCAACTATAGCAAGATACCAGCTTTCCTCAGTAGAATCCCAAGCTGTTACAGGAACTGTCTTTAATGATCGTAATAAAAACGGAAGATGTGACGACGGAGAAGGAATTTCTGATGTTGCCGTCTCTGACGGCGTTAATTTTTCCTTATCGGACAAGCAGGGAAAATACAAATTGCAGACGGACACTGCAAATGCTTTTGTCTTTGTCATCAATCCAGGCGGCTATAAATTGAATTCAGTTTTTTTTAAAAGAAAAAATTCTTCGCCCAAACAAACTTTCAATTTTTTGCTTTCTCCTCAAAAACAGGAAGGAAATTTTTCCTTTGTGCAAATCACCGACACTCATATCACTACCGGTGAAGGGCCGTTCAATATATCTAATGGCCAGAATATTTTATCTGCTGACCTTAAGACTATTAATCAAATATCTCCACAACCCGCATTTATTGTGAACACCGGTGATTTGGGAGAAAATATTCCTGAATGTTTCAGACTTTATAATCAGGCTGTCAGCTGTTCGGCCATTCCGGTATATAATGTTTTCGGCAACCATGACCGTAATTCCAATGATGATTTTTTTGACCGTAATTACAAGTATTTTATCGGGCCGACTTATTATTCATTCAATTACGGACAATATCATTTCGCGGTTATTAACTGCTGTTTCCATTATATAAAAAACAAACAAAAAGTCGCGGAACTGGAGGCCCGGCAAACCGAATGGCTGAAAAAAGATTTCGCCTTGAACCGGGACAAAAAAATTATCGTCCTGCAGCATTATTCCCCGGACCCTGAACTTATGGAGTTTCTCAGTAAATATAATGTTGTTGCCGTTCTCAGCGGCCATCGGCACATAAACAACGTTTCATCCGTTAAAGGCATCCTGAATATCAGCAGTTCGTCTACCTGTTTCGGGGGAATTGACCTCAGTCCCGCCGGTTATCGGGAAATAAACTGCAAGGACGGAAAAATATCTACCGTTTCCCGGGCATTTACCGACAACCCCCCGGCATCCGTCCATCATACCTTCACCACTGCCGTCAAGCCCGAACCCGGCGCGGACTGGCCGATGTTCGGTCATGACCCGGAGCACAGTTTCAGCAGTGGAGATACGGTTTCCCCGCCGTTTGCGCTCTGCTGGATAAAAAACGTCGGCGGATATATCGGACTGGCCGCGCCCGTAATTAAGAACGGCCGCCTTTATGTCGGAACGTCCGGTGAAAACGAAAATCATTCCCCGGCAATAACCGCACTGGACGCGCGCAGCGGGAAAAAACTCTGGAATACTCCCGTCGATTCGCCCGTCAAACGGAATCTGGCCGCAGGAACTAAGCTGATTTACGGTGTTTCGGTTTCCGGCAAGCTTTATGCGCTGGATCCGGTTTCCGGAAAAATAATATGGGAAAAATCAGACGGTATTGCCGGTCTTAATTACTGTGCCCCGGTCATTGTCGATGGCAAGCTTTATATTAACGGTTTTTCCGCTTTTGATTCTGAAACCGGACGCCGGATATGGCATTCGCCTGTAAAGCCGAAAGTCCCCGGTTATCTCTGCAGTCCGGCGGTTTCAAACGGGAAAATTTATGTCAGCTTCACCGGCTGGAACAATCCGCTGTTTTGCCTGGACGCTCAAAACGGCGATGTCATCTGGCAATCAAAAGTTATGATCCAATCCCCGCCGCTGGTGTCGTCAACCCTGGTATACGCCGCGGGAGAATACGGAATGGTCTATGCGTTGGACGCCCAAGACGGAAAAGTGGTCTGGCAGAAAAAAGTCGGTGCTCACTGGATGGTTGCCTGTCCGGTTCTTTCCGGTGATCTTCTTTACGTTTCCTGTCCGGAAGAAGGCAAAATAATCGCTTTGGATGTCCGGGCAAAAGGTGCCCCCGTCTGGGAGTTTCAAACCGGCCGGGCGCTGGTATCGCCTTCAGGTTATCGGCGGGGCGGATCACAAATCGTTTCTTCACCGGCGGTTTCGGGGGAAATCATTTATCTGGCGGCGGTTGACGGTTTCCTTTATGCTCTGAATAAAAAGAACGGTAAAAAATTATGGAGTTATAATCTGGGTGCGCCGGCATTTTCCGCACCGGTTGTTTCCGGCAAAATGCTTTATGTTTTGACTTATGACGGTAATATTTTTGCGTTTGCGGAAAACATTTGAATTTAAATAAAACGAATAACGCTGCAGAAAAATAAACTTGACCGCTTATCACAGACTCAGATATGAATATGAATAAACATAATACCTTTAAAATGCCTTTAAGTTTTGTACAATTTTCCGATATTCACTTGGGAAAATCCCTGGTTTTTCCCGAACCTGTAGTTCAACAGATTAAACGAAATTTTACGACGGCTCTGGACGAACTGGAACGTCTGGAAGCGGATTTTCTGCTCGTAAGCGGTGACGCCGTCAATACCGGACTTGCCGATATCGAGGAATACCTGGAATATATTTCCCGGATAAGCATGCCGGTATATCATATTCCGTCCAGCCATGACCTGGCGCTCGGGCCTTTGCCCGACGGCAGCATAATTCTCAACGACGATCCCGGGTTCTGGGAAGAAAAAATAGGCCAGGCAAGGATCTCCTTTACTTGTAAAGGAGTGAGATTCATCTTTTTCGAACCGTTCCGCAAAATCAGCGAAAAAAAAGGATTGAATATTTTCGACGCCGATATTGCCGCGTGGCTGTCCGGAGAGCTTCGGAAAGTTTCTCCGCAGCAGCCGCTGGTGATCGGATACCACATTCCGGTTCTCGCTTCGGGGGAAACTTTTTCCGGCTGGCAAAATGCCGAGGAATTTTTCTCCCTGCTGCAGGGGTACAATGTCATGACTATTTCCGGGCACCGCCACCGGAACGACGAAACTATGATCAGGAACATCCGGCAGATCCAGACCGGGTCTTTGGCCGGATTCCAATGGAACGGGCTGCCGCCGCATTATATGTTTCCGGTGCGCCCCGGCTACCGGATATTTCAATTTCACCAGTCCCGCTGGTATTCGTTTTTCAAGGAAATCGGCGTAAAAAACCAGATTGTGCTGGAAAAGATCAACAATATCCATACTTTGGGGCCGCGTCCGCAGGTCAGGCCGGCAATTCTTTCCGCGGATGCGGAACTGCTGGCCAAAGTATATTCCGAAGACGCGGCGCCGGAAATAGTGGAATATTCGCTTGATAACAAAAACTGGAATCGTCTGGAAAAGAAAAGTGATTTTCTGTGGTCGGAGTGGTCAGGCCGGATTCCTTATGAGCGGTTCCACGAGAAATTCAATGTTATTACGATCCGCGCCGGATTCGACAATCAATTGAAAGTTTACGACAGCGTACCTGTATTTGTCCGAACGGAAAACGAACCGCCGGCTGACATGCAAAGCAGCCCGGAAATGCTGTTTGAACTGATTACCGACGCTTCCGATCAGTTTTTTAGTCAACCGGAGGAAGTTTATTCCTTTCCGTGGATACCGCTTCCCTGCGGCTAAGTTTGTTTCC
>JAQUOK010000369.1 GCA_028717165.1 Victivallaceae bacterium
CTGACCGAGGAGGAAAAGGAAAACGGCGCCCTGCTTCTGGATATCGGAGCCGGTTCCTGCGAATATCTCGTTATATTCAACATGGGAATACTCGCCAGCGGCGTTCTGCCTGTCGGTTTCGAACACCTTGCCAACGACCTTTCGCTCGGCCTCGACCTGCATATCTCGGACTGCCGCAAAATACTTAAGCAGGAAACCGTCGTTGAACATATCCGGCAGCGTAAACCTTTCATCGAGGTTCAGACAAATGCCGGCGTCCTGCGAAAAATCCCGCTGGCCTCATTCGAGAAAATAATCGATTTGCGCTTACGCGAAACCTTCCAGGTGATCCAGGGCCGACTGACAGCGCAGAACGCCCTCCAGAACCTCGGTTCCGGCGGCGTCATTACCGGAGGCGGCGCCCTGCTCCCGCGCAGCCAGGAACTTCTTCGCGAAGTTTTCAGCTTGCCGGTACGGGTGGGCCGGCCTTTCGCGGCGAACGGCGCCGCAACCGGACTGGAAAATCCGCGCTACGCGACAATATGGGGGACATTGAAGTTTGCGGAGGAATTTAATCAAATCATCAATTCCAGGCAGAAAGGCAGTATCGCGGAGAAACTGCTGAATTCCGCCGACGGCGCCGCCAACCGTTTTTTACGTTCGCTTTCAGATATATATAAATCTCTTAAAATTTGAATACTATGGAACAGCAGCAGGAAATCAACAGACCGATTACGGTAATAGGCCTCGGCGGCGCCGGAGTTAAAATTATCGGCAGACTGGCGGCTTTGCCGCACGCCGCGCACCTGAAACTGCTGGCGGTTGATACTGATTCCGGCGTTCTGGAACGTTCTCCGCTGGAAAGCGGCCGGAAATTCCTCGCCGACGAAAAATGGCGGCAGGGTAAAGGCTGCGGCGGCAACGTCCTTGAAGGCCAGCGTTCAATATCCCGCGAACGCGGCAATATAGAAGACCTCGTAAGCGGCAGCTCCCTGCTGCTTATCGCCTGCGGACTCGGCGGCGGCACCGCCACCGGCGGCGTCGCGGCATTCGCGGGGATAGCCAAAAAACTTAACATTCCGTCAATCTTTATCGCAACCATGCCGTTTTCGCTCGAAGGGCGCAGCAAACGCCGGATCGCGGAAAACGGCGTCAAGGAACTGCTGCCGGTCGCCGATGTCCTGCTGTACCTGCCCAACGACCTGCTGTTTACCCGCCTGTCCGGGGATACTCCGGTGGAAAAAGCGTTTGAAATGGCCGATATGGAAGTAGCGCGGACAATCATCGGCGTAAGCGAAATCATCAGTCATAACAACCTCCTGCCCGCCAGCCTCGCGGATATCAAAGAAGCTCTGAAAAAACAGAAAAGCTCCGCCGGCATAGGGGTCGGAACGGCCGATTCGAGCGACGGTTTGAACCGCAACCATATCGCTCTCCAGCGAATGCTCGATTCCCCCCTGCTGGGCGGCATAGAGAAACTGCAGGATGCCGATACCGTAATAGTTTCCCTGACCGGAGGGAAAGACCTGAAAATCGACGAAACCAAGAAAACCCTTGAAGCGTTCGGGAAATTCGTACATCCCGAGTGCAATCTGATCGTCGGCGCCAACACCGCTGAAAATTACGGTGAACAGGTACAGATTACCGCAATCGCGATAAAATTCGATACCCAGCCGCTTCCCGCCGAAAATACCGGAACCAACGGTTTCAACGCCCCGGAAACGAAAAAAAACGAGGAAAAACCCAAACTGGATCTGTTCGGGGCGGAGCTGGAACAGGCGGAACTGCCGCTGCAGAACATTTCAAGGGGGATATTCCTGAACACCACCCCGGTTATTCATCAGGGCGAAGACCTCGACGTTCCAACCTTCCAGAGAAAAGGCATTATCATCGATAAGGGCTGATAAAACCTGATATCGGAGACTTCTGAATTTATAGTAAACGCCGTGTGCAAGTTTTTTTCGACATTTTAGCCTCGGAGAGGAAACGCAATGGAGGGCGAGACTCTGTCGAGCCGCAAACGGTTAACGTATCTCGGCACGTGGGGACAATCGCCAGGAAATATGTAATGCGGCGGTATTCGAAAACAAGCCGTATCCCGGCAGGCACAATAAAAAAACTTGCACACGGCGTTAGTAATAAGAAATATAAGCAGAGAAGAACAGGCTGCCGAGGATAAAAAGTTCAGGAAAAGCCAAACTCCGGAATACCGTTTGGACGCTCTGGAAAAGCTGCGCCTGGAAGCGGAAAATTTTTTATAGAATATCCAGCAGGACTTCAAAGAATTATTAGTGTTGCCAGAAGGAAACCGCAGTAAAACAGCCGGTCTGGCGACCGGCGCTCCCAGCTTTTTTTAATAGCGTTTCAGAGCGGCCTGTACCAGATTCGTGCAGAGTTTTTCCATCGAGCCTTTGCTTTTCCTGAAAGCTTTCGGCACCAGGCTGTTTTCGGTAAAACCGGGAATATTATTACCCTCGATCATATAAGGAACACCGTCTTCGGCAACCATGAAGTCAACCCTGAGCAGATCACGGCAACCCGCGGCCTGATAGAATTTCAAAGCGAGTTCGGCAGCATAATCCTGAGTTTCGACGCTTAACGATACCGGAGGACATAAATACTGCGTTTCCCCGTTATTATGGATATATTTGGCGTCATAATCGTAAAAACCCGTGGGAGTAACTATTTCGATCCCCGGCATGACTTCATCATTGATAACGGCAACGGTCAGTTCGCTCCCTTTTATAAAACGCTCCACCAGCAGTTCTGAATCATATTTAAAGGCTTCGGGAAGAATCTTTTTATAGTCTTCCGGAGTATTTACTATAAAAATCCCAACCGTAGACCCCTGTCGCGGAGCTTTGACCACCACCGGGAAATCCATGGATTCCGGCAGACCGGGTTCGGATTCGGTAACGACACACCATTGGGGAGTTGGAATATTTTCGGCATCCATCAGTTTTTTACTGGGAATTTTGTCGAAAACCAGCCGGCTGGTTTCACTGCCGCAGCCGACAAACTTTATCCCGGCGGCTTCAAGCAGTCTCTGGATATCGCCGTTCTCGCCCCAGCCGCCGTGCAGCGCCGGGAAAACCGCGTCGGCGCTTAAAACCGTACCCGAAAGTTCACAGGCCTTAATGTCAATTTCCTCAACTATATATCCGGCATTGCGCAAAGCATTACTGACAGCCGCGCCCGACCTCAGGGAAACTTCCCGCTCACTGCTGTCGCCGCCCTCCAGTACCGCGATTTTCGGCGCCGGAGATCCCGCCTCGATCCGCGCCAGATCTTCAGGGTCGGCAAAAACCACTTCCGGACGCAGGAAAAAACCGGTGCGTTCAGCTACCGCTTTCCGCATTTTAAACATCAGTTCGACAACATTTTCTTCGGACGCATGTTTGCGGTTGATAATGAAATTCGCATGTTTGGCGCTGACCTGGGCAGAACCGCATGAATATTCTTTGAGCCCCGCCTCGTCGATAAGTTTTCCGGCCGGGTCTGTGGGAGAAATATTTTTGAAGACACAGCCGGCGCTGCGTCCGGAAGGATCGCTGTCGCGGCGCAGTCTTTTTTCTTCGGAAATTTTTTCCAGTTCAAGCTCTTTATCTACCACCGGCAGTTGCAGTATTATTCCGGTAATGATTATGTCCCGCGGAATACTTGTCGAACGGTATCCCCAGGCAACTTCCCGGCCGGCAATGGCCACCGCGTCGCCTTTCAGGTCGTAACCGCAGATATCCGCCACATATTCGCCGACAGTCACGCCGTGGGCTCCGGCGTTCATGATCACGGCCCCGCCAACCGTACCAGGAACCGCCGCCAGCGGCACAATGCCGCCGAAACCGCGCCGGGCGGCATTGACCACCAGATCGGAAAGCCTGACCCCGGCTCCAACCGTCAAATGACTGTTTCCGACTTTTACCCGGACAAAATCATTCTGACAAAGTTTTATCACCAGAGAACCGAAAGTCTTATCGGTACCGACAATGTTGCTGCCGCCGCCCAGCACCATAACCGGCATATTCCGCCGGTAACAGAATTTCAGGAGTTCGGCCAGGGATATATCGTCGGTAGGTTCGGCAACGGCCGCTATTTCACCTCCGGCTCCGAGCCAGGTCATTTCTTCCCAGCCGACATTATGTTTCAAGGGAAGTTCCGGAAAAGTATTTTCAAGTTCTTCGATAAATGTCAAGTTCATCCCCGGCATTGCAGATTATTCCTGTTTATAAACGTCTTCGGGGTTGAATACCTTCTCACCGCATTCAATCAACTCGCCGCCGGCCACTTTTCTGAAAAAGCAACTGCGGTATCCGGTATGACACGCGGCGCCGCCGATCTGATCGACTTTGAAAATCACGGTATCATTATCACAGTCAACCAGAATTTCCTTTATTTTCTGGACGTTTCCGGATGATTCGCCTTTCTTCCACAGCTTTTTCCG
>JAQUOK010000370.1 GCA_028717165.1 Victivallaceae bacterium
CCGTCCGAACGGTATCCCCGGTTATCCCGGTGAAATCTGGATGAGCGATTCGCCCGACCTGATCCACTGGGGCAATTTCCGGCCGGTGATGAAAAGCAATTACCGTTTCTGGAATACGATGAAAATCGGGCCGACCCCGCCGATAAAAACGGAAAAAGGCTGGCTGGAGATCATTCACGGCGTGCGGAAACAGACCGGGGGACATTCCTATTATATAGGGGCGGCGCTTCTGGATCTTGAACACCCGGAAAAAGTCATAGGGAAAACCGGAAGTTACCTGCTGGCCCCGGAAGCCGCTTACGAAACCACCGGCACCTGTGATAATGTCGTGTTTCCCTGTGGGGCAATTGCCGATTTCGCAAAGGACGAACTGCGCCTTTATTACGGCGCCGCGGATACCGCTATCGGTCTGGCGAGCGGTTCGCTGAGCGAAATAATCGATGCCTGCATTGAAGAAATATAATAATATACGCTGTGCACAAGTTTTTTAAATTACGGAAAATCCACAGGATTTTCTCGTCGTCCAGGGCTTGGCCTGGTCGCGGTCCAGCGGCGAACCGCTGGTCGCGCAAAGCGCGAAACTGTTCCGTGGGTTTTACCCGCGGCTTAATACGGTTATTTTTATGAAATTCATTTTTTTAGGGACTTCCGGCTGGGAACAGTATCCCGGTTTGTGGTGCGCCTGTGCTAATTGTAAAAAAGCGCTGGAACAAGGCGGAAAAAATATCCGGGCCAATGCCTGCGCCTGGATAGAACCGGATATCCTGATCGATCTGCCGCCCCAGATATTCTTTCAGTCGATGCGGTGCAAGGTCGATATAAGGAAAGCTCGCTGTCTGCTGGTCACGCACGCGCATGACGATCATTTTGCGCCGCATTGGCTGTGGGGGCGCAAATTGTACGAGGATGAAAAGAACCGGGATTACAGCCCGAGATTTTCGGAACTCCCGCAACTGCGTGTTTTCGGAAATGCCACGGTATATGATAAGGTGAGGGCGATAATGGATAAAGACCCCGGCGGTTACGCGCTGGAAGTGATAAAAGTGGAACCGTTCAGGAAATATGAAACGGAGCATTTCGCTTTTACCGGCCTGCCTGCCAACCACCGCGACGGGGAAAACCGGGGATTGAATTATATTATCGGGAAAAACGGCAAAACCCTGCTTTACGCGCTGGACTCCGGGTATTTTCTGCCGGAGAGTTTCGCGGAGATCAAAAAACACAAATTCGATCTGGTTGTGGCGGAAGCAACTTACGGTTACGGCGCCGAATCGGAAACTCATTGCAATTTCAAAAAACTCGAAGAAATATACAATATGTTCGTTGACGCAGAACTGCTGAAAAGCGGAAGCCGGTTCTGCGTTTCCCATATTTCACCGCATTTTACCCCGATACATGAAGATATTGCCCCGGTTATGGCCGAAAAGGGGATTACAATTGCCTATGACGGACTGAAACTTAATCTGTAAACAGCTTTGAAAATCCTGAAAAGCGCCTATATTAACGGATATTTAAGGCAGGCTTTGCGCGCAAAGAACTGTTTCGCGCTTTGCGCGACCAGCGGTTCGCCGCTGGACCGCGACCAGGGCAAACCCTGGACGACGAGAAAATCCTGCGGATTTTCCGTATTTAGAAACGTTTTTGTAATACACTATAGTACAGGGATAAAAAAATGCTGAAACATGGGCTGGTATCGATTTCCTTCAGGAAATACGGCGTTGGGGAAATTTTGAATATGTGCGAAAAGGCGCGGCTCGACTGTATCGAGTGGGGCGGGGATAAGCATGTCGTGCACGGGGACACCGTTCTGGCTGAAAAAGTCGCCCGGATGAGCGCTGACGCGGGAATTGAAATAGCTTCCTACGGTTCATATTACCATGCCGGGTTCAGTGAAAATTCCCCCGATAATCCCCTCGCTTTCCGGGCAGTGCTTGATTCGGCCCTGGCTCTTGGAACAAAAACCGTCAGGGTCTGGGCCGGTTCCGGAATTAACTCTTTCGAAATAAATGCTGCTCAACGTCGGAAAATAGTCGATGATCTGCTGCGGATCGGCGAAATGGCGGCCGGATACGATATAAAAATCAGTATGGAATTTCACGGCGGCACCCTGACCGACTGCAATGAATCGGCGGTCAGGCTCAAGCATGAACTTTCTGATGCTTCAAATGTCGATTTTTACTGGCAGCCGAAAATAGAATACAGTGATGCCGAATGTCTTGAAGGGATCAGGGCTTTAATGCCGGAAATTACCAATATTCACGTATTTCACTGGGATTCTGGATCTGACGGCCGGTTCGTGAGGAAATTGCTGGAAACCGGCAGGGAACGCTGGCTTAAATTTCTGCGTGAGATCAGCGCTGATGGGAGGAAACATGCCGCAATGCTGGAATTTTTCGCCGATGACAGTGAAGAGAATTTTTATAAAGATGCGGCAACCCTGAAGCAAATCATTGATGAACTTCAGCTCAGACCTGCAAACGGTTTGGCCTCTCAATAGTCTGGTTAAGTTTTTCTCCCGTTGAACGGGAAAGAGTAAGTTTAGGCAGTTTTATTCCTTCCAAAAGCGGAACTTTCCGGGGCAGGTCGGGAACCGGTACATCTTTACCGCACTTCCGGCATTCTATTTTTTCACCTGCAAAACTTTCTTCCGCTTTATAGCGTTGTCCGCAATTACCGCAACTGAATCTGATTAACATTTCATCCATTTTAAAAGAACCTTTAATGAAAGTGAATTATACTTATCAAAATACATAAGATAACCTGATTCAGGCGAATGTCAATTGAGTTTCAATTTTTATAAACTGAAACGCAAAAATATTTATAACATGGATATTGGGCATTTGAACTGAATTCGGGCAATACATCAATTTCCCCGGCCGGGTTCCCGAAGCTGTTTTTCACAAAACGATGAAGATGCACTTTTTTCCGCTAATATGAACCGAATTCCCGCCAGGCCTCGATCATCGCCAGTCCGCACTGAATGGATTTAATTCGCTGTTCCCGGGTTTTCCCGCTGCCGACATAGGCGCTGCCGGTGGTGCGAAGGAAAAAACCGCCGCCGGGAGCGCCGGCCTCAATCGCCTGCTTCACCAGTTCACGCACCGATTCCACCCGGAATGAATCCAGGGCGAAAGCCTGGCTCGGGATATTGCCGGCCAGTACCATCCGGTCTCCGACCCGCCGTTTGGCATCAGCGAGATCATTGTCGGCATACGGGGGCGGTTCAAGCGGTTCGAGGATATCCACCCCCATCTCCGCAAAACGCTCCAGATATTTGCCGGTATTGCCATGGCTGTGCGGAAAGTATTTTCCGCCCAGCGAATGGATGGCATCGTTGACCCGTTTATCCCAGGGAAAGACCCAGCGGTTGAACTGTTCCATGCCCAACCAGGGCGGGATCAGCATTTCCAGCGCATAGGTTCTGAAAATCAGCGGCTCCTCCAGTTCATCCTTCCTTACCGCCGCCAGCGAATCACAGATCTGCTTGGTGGTACGCTCCAGAAACGTTTCCATCAGGTCCGGCTCGGAAAAAAACCAAGTATAAGCTTCCTCCATATTGCTGTTGCGGACGAGATTTCCCAAAGGATGCAGCAGGCCGGTTACCGGGACCCCGCGATTGCCAATCTTCCGGCAGGCCTGATTGTAGGCGTCCGGATTGAAAGGCCGCCGTTCCCGCGGCGCTTCCGCCAGCCGCCGCAGGTCATCCGGCGTTTCGACATAACGCTTTTCCCAATGGTAGTCGTTCGGGTCGCCGCCACCGTATAAATCATCATAGGTGTGTCTGGTGATTGCGGTGAACTCTCCGACTGGAGTTCTATAAATCCGGCGCAGGCGTTTGAATTGTCCGGGCACCTCCTCGATTACCGCCTCCGAATAAGTGGCATCAAGCCCGAAGAATCCGCCCCAGTTAAAGCCCGGAGCCCCTAAAAAATTATCTGCCTCATGCTCCTGAAAATTGAGAATTGCTTCAGCGCCCGGCAGGTTCATTTCTACCACCTGTTTCGGATTAATAAGCATCTCAATCGGAACCCGGTCCGGTTCTTCGAAGTTCAATGCTTTCCACATTCTTTCTTTTGAATTCATTTGATATTTCCTTTAAGGTTGAGTGGTTCTGTCAAATTTTTGCTTTTTATTTTTGGTTTATTTTCTTGCCAATTAATGAGTTGGTGTAATTTGTACTTTTTCCCCCTCTTTTGGTGGGCTCTTAGCCCCCTCAGCGCCTTATGCCCGAGGCTAACCGAATGTCGCCGCCCTGCGGGGGCTAAAAAAAGTACAAAAAAAACTTGCACATGGCGTTATTTAATAAATTTATTTCATTGTCATCTCGGAACTTATCAATTCAAGGTATTTTTATCTTAGTTTGAGTTTGGGAAGTTTATTTTCCCGGATACCCCATTTTTCGTTTTACA
>JAQUOK010000371.1 GCA_028717165.1 Victivallaceae bacterium
ACAAACCAGTTCTTTTACTCGGTTCTGGTTGGTCTTGGAGCCGACCCGGCTGGTTTCTGACGCCAGGATATCCTGACAAAGCTGCCTGAATTTAAGTGTCTTTGACGGCGTCATCTTCAATACTTTCAGGGTTTTGGCAATCATGATGCAGCCGCGCACGGTCGGTGAAAATTCACATTTCCCCGATTCGCGCAACCCCCGGACAATATTGACGACGGTTTCCGCGTGTACCCGCGGCAACTGCGATTTAGCCTGGGTCACCGCCACTTCGGTATCATAATCGAAATGGTCCAGATCCATCGTGATCATCCGGTCCCGCAACGCGTCCTGGCTCCGATGCACCCCGGCGTATTCTTCCGGGTTGCTGGTGAAAATAGCGGAGAAATTCGGATCGACCTTCAGGTAAGGCTCACCGTTGCCGCGCCCGATCGGCAGGTCCATCATTTTTTCCTGCAATATCGACAGCAGGATATTGTTGGCCTCCGGGCGGGACCGGGTAAATTCATCATAAATCAGGGTAAAACCGTATTTGCAGGCGACGGTCAGGCGGTTGTCCACCCAACGTTTGACCATGTCTTCCTCGGTTTTCAGGACGCTGGAAATGAAACGGTCAACCACTTTCCTGATCCGGTAGCCGTATTCTCCGCCAACCAGGTCGGAAGTGGTGAATTCCTCATCGCCGTGGATCATGACGACCGGGCGGCCGAGTTTACCGGCGATATGCATCGCCAGAGTAGTTTTGCCGGTTCCCGAGACCCCTCGGAAATGTACCGGGAATCCCGCCTCAAAATAACTTAACGCCCGCTGCGTGATATCCTTGATATATTTGGTTTCCACAAAATCGGACATCGCGCTTGGCTCCAATACGGTAGTCATTTCGTTAATCATGCCGTTCCTCCTTTTTTGGCTGAGTGTTCCGGCCGGCTTTGCATCTTCCCGCCGCATTTCGGACAAAACTTATAGTTTGCCGCTTGGATATAACGAATGGTAAATTCACATTCCGGACAAACGATATCCAGAGGTTCTCCGCATTCCGGGCAGAACTTGAGGTCTCCCCAGGTCGGAGCCTGACATTTAGGACATTTGAACGCTGTACTCATCTTAATTCCTTCCTGCTGATCCGGATTTAGTTTTCTCTGTTAATCCAGTCGATTTTCTTCAACATCTCATGAATTGCCGCGAATTCGGAACGCATGGCCGCCTGCCGGCATTCAAACTTTCTCCGGCAACTCTCAAATTTATCCCTGGCCGCCGCTATTTTTCCCGGGATCGTTCCCGCGCCGGCACTATCGCCTGTTCCGCTCATTCGTAATAACTCCTTTTCCTTTGCAGGCCAGACACGGCAGTCCGCTGTCCTTTGCCGAGCCGGAGCCTTTGCAGGTGGCGCATTTGACCGCCGTTCCCTTGGGGGCTTTGACCATGCCTTTGCCGCCGCAAACCGTGCAGGTAATCCGCTGGCCGGGATAGATGCCGCTGCCGCGACAGAACGCGCATTGCATTATCGGCTTTATCATGCTGAACTTTTTACGCCCGTAACAAACCTGGCAGATTGACTGGTCGGAGAGCAGATCGAACGGGTCTTTACCGGTTCCCGCGCAAAAACTGCATACGACTTCGCGTTTGTTGGCAATTGTCTTCATCCGGTTGATTCCGACTGCCGCTTATTGCGGAAAGTACAGGTTGTCTTCCTTGCGGAGCCTGCCCTGATCCAATAATTCCTTGGCTATTTTCCCCAGCTTCAGCCGGCTCGCGCCAAGCGGTTTTTCCAACTCGCCGATCTTGACGCCGTTCGCGCCATGTTTGCCGATATATTCCACAATCGCTTCCGGCAGACTGAGCGGAGGCGTTTTCTTCGGTTTGCTTTCTTTAGGCTCGAGTGTCGGCGGCACACTTGCTTCCGGCGGAGCACTTGTTTCCGGTGGTGCGGGCTGGGCGGCGGCTTCCTTCTTTTTCCGTACCGTTACTGTTTTTTTCACGGTGCCGGATCGACGCGCCGGGGCCGCCGCTTTGTGTTTCTTACTTCCCATGGTCTGCCATTCGGCGCACATCTGTTGTTTCTGCTGCCGGAATTCCGCTATCATGGACTGGGCTTTACCGGTCAGCTCGGTTACTTCCTTATGGATGTGGTTAAGGGCGTCATGAATACCATCCATCATGCCGTTATATTCCTGCTGCCGTGTCTTTTCCCCGTCGGCAAGCTTGACCCGGATATCATTATTTTCACGTTCTTTCCGGAACCCGGCAAGCATGGATTTAGCCTCGTCAGTCAGGTTGATGACTTCTTTGCGAATGGCGTCGATATCCTTGTTGATACCGTCCATCATATTGTGATATTCCTGCTGCCGCGCCTTTTCCCCGTCGGCAAGTTTGTCCTTGATATCATTATTTTTACGTTCTTTCCGGAACCCGGCAAGCATGGCCTGGGCTTCACCAGTCAAATTTACGACTTCCTTCCGGATGTCGTCAATATTTTTATTGACGCCGCTCATCATAATGTTATACTCCTTCAATCGGTTTTTTCCCTCTTTCGCCAAATGTCCCGGAATGTTATTTTGTTTACGTTCGCTGCGAAAACGCCGGCACATTTCCGCGGTTTCCCTGGAAATATCGCCGACCGCCTTAATTCTGGCGTCATAAGACGCCATAATGTTGCCAACAAGCTCACTTACTCCAATACTGGTTCTCATTTTATATCTCCCATCTGTTTTATGTTCAAGAAACCAAATACTGCGCAGCGCCGGAACCGCGAAAGGTTCAGGCGCCTTGCCGGGCGAGTCTTTTTTCCGCCAGAATCCGGGACATCTCATGCCACTGGGATGATATCTGGTGAATGTCATCCCGGTTTTGCGTTAACTGCTGCCGGATATTTTTAATTTTTATTTTAAGGTCGTGAATTCGTATCGCTCTTCCATTGCGCAGCAGTTCACGCATGGCGCGAGTTGTCGCCTGATGCTCATTGCGAAAATCATTCAGCAGCCGATATACCTCATTTTCCCGTTCCTGCCGTCTGTTCTGGAGTTCGAGAAGTACAGACCGGAAATTGCCGACCACGTCTTCTCCGTCCTTGTCTTTCGCCTCGGCGTGTTTTTTCAGGTTGGTTCGAATGACTCCGGCAGCGGATTTCTGTTCTTCAAGATATGATTGCAGCGAATTCCTGATTTCTTTTTCCCGTTCTTCCTGGGGTGCAAGGATATCCGCCATCATAACGTCAAAATCTTTTTTCCGTAAAGTTTCTTCATGGGATAATTTGTTTTTGAGCCGGCCGCTCATAAGATTGCGCTGGGACTTGAATTCGTCCAGCATTCGGTGGGTATTATCTATAATCATACCGACGGAAGAAATACGTTCTTCGTAAGACGAAATTATCTCCTCAGTCAATTTCCTCATATCATCCACTAAACTCATGTATCTTTCCCCTCTCTTCGTTTCATGAATGGGATTCCTGGCGAATCATGCCTGCAAACCGTAGTTTGCAAGGGTGCTTCGGCAAGAGATCCTCCTCCACAGTTATGCCGCAGTTGCGGTCAACCCGATGGCTTCAGCATACTTCAGATAGGTTTCCACAGAAGCGACGACGACGCGGGCTTCAATGGCGAGCAGCTCGATACCGACCAGCGATACGCGTGCCCAGGCATCAACTACGATTCCTTTGTCCAGAATACGGTCGACAACTTCAACCAGACTGGAACTACCGATTGTTTTTTCCACAGCCATTTTTCCATCTCCTTATTTTGGAACGTTTGTGGGGACACCAAGGAGAGAGCAAAAGAGCCCTTACTGGTATGGTTCTGATTTACTCCTCCTCCGACATGATAATTAATAGCAATATGAATGCCAACAACCGTTGCAATGATAAAAAACCGGTAAAATCGTAATCGTTTTTACCTCAATAAATAATAATTTAATTGCTAATCATAATTCTTTTTTGATATGTCTGATTACATACAGTGTGGCGGAAACGGGACAAAAGTGGGCGGTTTTGCCACACTGCCACGGGAATTTAAAAAAGTTCCAGACGCCGCATTTTCCGGTAGAGCGCTTTCCGGTCGATCTGTAATATTTCCGCAGCCCTGGCCTTGTTGCCGCCGGTATTGTTGAGAGCCTGCTCGATCAATTGCGCTTCAAAATGGTTGGTAGCGGCATCCAGCGAGACAGTATCATCGGTTTCAATTTCAGACGGTCGGTATTCCGCGGCATGCGGGCAGATGCCGGAAGGCAGGTCTTCGGGAACAATCCGGGCATTTTCGGCAGACAGAACCGCTATTCTGATCGCGTTCCGTAACTCCCGGACATTCCCCGGCCAGGAATGATGCTGTAATATTTCCAGCGCTTCCGGACACCCCTTTGATGTCTTTGCCTAATTCCTGATTGGCTTTGACAATGAAATGATTGGCGATGGCAACAATGT
>JAQUOK010000372.1 GCA_028717165.1 Victivallaceae bacterium
AAAAGCGCCGGGGTGATTGCTTTAAGCGACGACGGCCGCGGCATCGGGAATCATGAACTGATGAAGCATATTGTCGAATACGCGAAAACCCTGAATTTGCCGATCCTGGATCATTGCGAGGACGAAAACCTCAAGGGCGACGGCGTAATGCACGAAGGCGTGTGGTCTACCCTGCTGGGCATGAAGGGCATGTCTCCGGCTTCGGAAGAATTAATAGTGGCGCGCAATATCATATTTGCCCGTATGGTTGACTGGAAGATACACCTGCAGCATTTGAGCAGCAAGGAAAGCGTCGAACAGGTGCGCGCCGCCCGCAAACGCGGTATTCCCGTGACCGCCGAGGCGACGCCGCATCATATCGCCCTTACTGACGAATGCATTAAAAAATTCGATACCAATTACAAAATGAACCCGCCCCTGCGTTCCGAAGAAGACCGCAAAGCTTTGATCGCGGGGCTTGCCGACGGTACCATTACGGTCATAGCTACTGATCATGCGCCGCACACTCCGACTTCCAAGCTGGTCGAGTTCGATTATGCGCCGTTCGGTATTATCGGCCTGGAAACCGCGGTCCCGGTCTGTCTTAAGGAACTGTATCACAGCGGAATATTGTCGATCAGCGATTTCGTCGCTAAATTCACTGTCGGCCCCGCTTCGGTGCTCGGCCTTGACGGCCGCGGCCTGGAACCGGGCAATGCCGCCGATATAACTGTTATCGATACCGAGCGCAAAGTGAAGATCGATGCGAACAAATTTTATTCGAAATCCCGGAACACCCCCTTTAACGGCATGACTTTCAGAGTAAAAGCCGTAGCGACGATTGTTGACGGCAAATTCGTCTTTAATGAATTATAAATAAGGAAATTACGAATTTAAAAAGCCGGGAGCGTCAAGCCGGGAACGTCAAGCCGGGAGCGCCGGTCGCCAGACCGGCAACTGATAACTGATAACTGAAAAAGGGATTCAAAATGCCGGTACCACCGCATATCGAGAAAATTATTGACAATATACTGCCCAGCGTAACTGCTTTGCGGCATAAAATCCACAGCAATCCGGAGCTTGCCGGTAAAGAATTTTCTACCTCTGAACTTATTCGTGAAACTTTGGCTCCGACAAAGATCAAGTTGCTGAAACCTTATCTGGAAACTGATGTCGTCGGCGTACTTGAAGGCGGAAAACCCGGAAAATGCGTCGGGCTGCGCGCCGATATTGACGCCCTGCCTTTGCAGGAAATGACCGGCCTGCCCTATAGATCCCGGAATGACGGGGTGATGCATGCCTGCGGCCATGACGGTCATACGGCGATCCTGCTTGGAGCGGCAATGGCGCTGAATGAGATACGGGACAGCCTTAAGGGTTCCGTAAAATTCATCTTCCAGCCGGGAGAAGAGATTGTCGCGCTGGGAAAAGAACTGGTTGAAGCTGGGGTTTTGAAGTCTCCCGAAGTCGATGCGGTTTTCGCTTTGCACGGATTTTCCGATATGCCGGTCGGACTTATCAGCAGCCGTTCCGGAGCCATTATGGCCGCGGCCGCTCACTTTAAGATCAGGATCATCGGGAAAGGCGGCCATTGCAGCAAGCCGGAGGCCTGCATAGACCCGATCGTGATCGGCAGCCAGGTGGTAAATCAGCTTCAGACAATAGTTGCCCGCCGTTTCGGCCCTCTGGATGTTACCTGTCTGAGCATTTGCCGTTTTTCTGGAGGGTTTAACGGCAATATTATTCCGGGGGAAGTTATCCTCGAGGGTTCGACCCGCTTTCTGGATTATGAAGTCGGGAAACAATTTCCGGAACTTATTGAGAATACGGTCAAAGGAGTATGTCTGGCCGGCGGCGCGAAATATGAGTTTGTTTATGACCTGTCTTACATCCCTACGGTAAACACCCCGGAATATGTTGACCTGGCTGAAAAAACAGTGACTGAATGCTTGGGAAAGGAAATGTGGTTCCGGATGGAAAAGCCGTTTATGGTTGCGGAGGATTTCGCATATTATCTGCGGGAACGCCCCGGAACGTTTTGCAATTTGGGGCTGGGAGAAGGGCATACCCCTGTTCATAATCCTGCGTTTGATTTTGAGGACAAAGCGCTTCGGAACGGAATTATATTCATGGTCATGATGGTCTTGAAAACCATGGAACCGGAATAAAAGTTCCTGCTGTTGTGGAATAAAAGGCACGGCGGTACTATAATCTTTGGGGAAGGGAATATTGCGTCTGTCCGGTTGTTTTAAAAGTTAAAAGGGACTTTTTTATATGTCTGAAGACGGCAAGAACAGTAAAACCGGAGAAACGGAAAAGGTTGCCGGCGGAAACCCGTTCAATCCGGATGATATTGAAGCGACCCAGAAAATAGAAATTGACCAGCTGGAAATTTACGGCGACGATTCAGAAGATGAAGTTACGTATTCCCGGATAAGCCGGGATACGGAAATCGGTACGGGTTCCGTGATCGGGAAATCTATTTTCAGCAGAAAGCAGGTTGCCGACGATTATGTGAAGTCAAATTCGGTGCTTTACCGGATAGACTCGGTGCCTCCCCTGAAAGATAAGCTTGAACTGCAGGATATCGACAGTAATTACGAACTTCAGGAGGAATTGACGGACGGCGCGCAGGGAACGATCAGAAAAGCTTTCGATAAGTCCCTGAAGCGTGAAGTCGTAGTAAAATCCCTGAAAATAGATGAATCCGAAAAGAAAACCCGGAAAAACAAAAGCCATTTCGTTTCCGAAGCCAGGATAATGGCGCAGCTTGACCATCCCTCGATAGTTCCTTTGTACGGACTGCATTCGAGCGGGGATGAGAGACTGCATCTGGCAATGAAACATATTCACGGCAAAACCTTGCAGAAATACCTCGAAGACGTTATTGTTCTGTACGGTTGTGAAGGTATAGAGAATTTCGATGAAAAGCGTTCGCTGGCTAACCGCATAGGATATCTTATCAAGGTTTGCGAGGCGGTGGATTACGCTCACTGCAAAGGCGTGATCCATCGGGATTTGAAGCCTGACAATATCATGATCGGTAATTATGGGGAAGTCTATGTGATGGATTGGGGGCTGGCCTGCCTGATCTATTCCAGGAACGGCTCAAGGGACAAATACGCGTACCGGAATGAGCTGGTCGGTACTCCCAGCTATATTGCGCCGGAAATCATCAAAGGCGCTTCCTGCAGTGCGCAGTCGGATATATTTTCGCTCGGAATGATTCTTTTTGAAATAATTACCCTGCAGAAAGCCGTCATCGGCAGAACGATTAAAGACGTTTTGAAAAATATTATTCGCGGCAGATACCGCCCGTTCAAACACCGTTTCCTTTCGGGGAAGCTGCCGTCCGACCTGAAGGCCATAATCAATAAAGCCGTCGATCCTCAGCCGCTCCGGCGTTATAAGACCGCCGAGGACCTGGCTAAGGATCTGCGGCTTTATCTCATGCATGAGGAAACGTCCGCGCGGCCGGATAATACTGTAAGAAAATATATGCGCGCAATGCTGAACCATAAACTGATAACTTTTTCCGTCATATTATGCATACTGCTCTGCTGCGCGGTCGTCACCATTTACAGTCTCTATTCCCAGAAAAACCTCATCCAGGCCCAGAAGGACAGGGAGGATATGCTCACCACTCTGCAGTATGAGGCGATTGAACACGCTAATGAAATGGAGCGGATATTCTTTTATTTTAAAAACCAGCTCGCAAACGTTTCATATAACGCCGGGCTCATTTTGAGCCGGGAACCGGATTCAGCTACAAAAATATACACGTATGAGGATTTTTCCAGGGCTTCTACGGTTCCCCCGGACTATTCTTATTCGACTTATTACGGGATAAAGGTAAGTCTGGACCATGCGGTTATGAAGCCGGGGCCGGGTACCCGGCCTTCCGGACAGTTCAACAAAAAAATAGTTCCTTTGGAAAAGATGTTCAGACACATATTATTTACCAGTGATCCCTGTTTCAGCGACAAAAACAAAGCCCTGCTCAGAAAAACGATCCTTGATACGGGGGCGCCGCTGTGCTGGATTTATCTCGGTCTGAAAAACGGTACGATGTTTTCTTATCCGGGAAAAGGCGCTTACGCGGAAGCCTACGACCCGCGTAAACGGTTGTGGTACCGGGAAGCGCTGGCAAAAGAGCGCAGCATAATATGGTCTGAGCCGTATCAGTGTGCGGTAAGCGCGAAAATAGTTATTGCCTGTGCGAAATGCATTTTTGACGAAAAGGGTGATTTTCAGGGAGTGATCAGTATGGATATCAGTCTGGATTATATCCAGAAGCATCTGTTCAAAAAACAGGATGTTCAAGGCTTCAGGGAATATCTGCTGAATCCCCAGGGGCGGATTGTGCTTTCGAGCGACTTCGAATACGAACGGGCGAAAACGAACGGC
>JAQUOK010000373.1 GCA_028717165.1 Victivallaceae bacterium
ATTTTTTTTACTAAGCCGTGGGCAGGTATTTCATTTTCGCCGTCATTTCAAATTTAAATCGAAACCTAACCATGCATAACTTATTTCAGAAGTCCGGCGGCTATTTTTATCACGACTTTCTTTACCGGAACAGTACCGGACTTCAGGGATATGCCCGGCATGTGGCCTTCTTCTGGAAAGAAGATTGTGAAAACTCCGGGCGTCAAAACGTATTCCAGCGTTTTACCCGCGTCATATTTATAAAATGCGGCGTCGTTGTCCGGGTTATATTCGTCTGAAAGTTCAAGAATACCCGGTACCCCGTAAAACATACGTTCGCTTCCGGACAATAACGTCTGAATATCGATAAATTTGCGGTGTGCTTCCAGTTTTCCCTGCGCTATCTCCCTGGTATCATAGGATTGTACCAGGGCAAAGCTTTCATCGCCCATTATTTCATAACGGCCGTTTTCGCAGTCCGGTTTCAATGACGCCACGAACTCAAATGCCGCTGTCCATACTTCTTTTTTTCCGTAAGCATAATCAGCCCAGTTTTTACATGAATCCAGAATCATTTTTCCTTTTTCTCCTGTTTTGCAGAGGCGGTTACCTCGGTATTACAAATTCAGTTTCTATGGTCATATCCCTGTTCAGCCCGGGTTCTCCCGGCGAAACCGGCTCGAACAGAGATTTTTCGGTATTATACTTAAATGGTACGGTTTTAAGCGGATACCCGTCAATGGCGAGTTCAACTCTGGACGTTTTCGGCGTTGCCGTCACATTCAGACGTATCCAGTTGTAATTGAAGCGTTCAAGGGCCGCCGCCGCAAATTTTTTCCGGTTCATCTGGGCCGGTTCCGCTCCTGCCTCAATATATTGGTTCCAGTCGTCATCCAGGCGCAGTATCCCCATCCTGCCTGCTTTTGTCGCCAGTGAAGCTCCCGCAATAGACAATTTGCCGTCTTGCAATTTTAAAGGGACAATTCCCTCGACGAGCGCATCCGAGACAAATCCTTTTATCCCCAGATATTCCAGCAGAGGAGATAAAACTATCTCCGATGCCAGAAAATTTACTTTCTCCGGTTCGGAATTATTATTTTTTATAACAAACGGCCCTAAATCGGTCAGGCGGCCGCCAAACCATTCGGCGGCAAAACGGTCGACAAGCAACTCCCGCTTGCCCCGCATCCTGAACTCTAACCGTGCGTTGGAGAATTCCGTCGAACCGTTATTTATTTGCCGGCAGTATAATTTCTGCCCCGGCATAGTTTCCAGGCTGAACAAATCGCTGAATTGGCAATCTGCATTTACTCCGCTCAATTCCCAGCCGCCGAAATTCAGAATCCCTTTATTTATGGAAATCGAACCGGAACCCCCGCATTTGTCCAGATTACCCCGCAAATGCCCTTCTAAAGCGACTTTACCGATAAAAGACGCTTCCAGGCCGGGAAACATAAACTGAATATTACGGATATTTTTTACCTGAAACTCCGGTATCGAGAAATCTCCTTCCCATTCCGGAAAATCCGGGAGTTTCATCCTGCCGCTGAAAAACATACTGGCATCGGAGAATATTTCCGAAAAATGATTGGCCTGCAGCAATAAATTTTCATCTTCGAATTTCAATTTGGCGTTTACTTTGCCCAGACGGCGTTTGCGAAGCTCAACCTTATTTACAGTCAATTTTCCGTCCCTGGCATCAGCGCCGAAAGGCAGACGCAGTGAAATATCTTTGCATGCAAGCTTTATGTCGTTTTTGTAAAATGCCGCTTTATCGCATGCCGCGTTTCCTGAAAAGTTCCCTTCTTTCAACGAAGCGCCGACCATCAGGTCTGGCACATTAAGACTTGTCGTTCCGGATGACGCGTAAAACCCGTCCAGACGTATATCGGATGCCAGATTCATTTGTGAACCAGCTTGGCCGTCGCCTTTCGCGTTCGCGTTTATTTTACGGCTTGCGAGTTTCCAGGACTTGCTGTAGGCCACGGCGGTTTCAACGCTGATCCCGGCAAACAGGTTTTTCAGGCGGCAACCGGAACCGGTCAGGTCGATTTCACTTTTCACGCTTACCCGGTTTTTACCGCTGGAAATATTAATTTCCTTCCAGATTCCGGAAATTTTATCGGAAATCAGCTCAAGTTCCAGGTTGTGGAGAGAACGCCACCTCGCGATGTCATAGCGGTTCATAAAACTGCCCTCCGCTTTCAAGGCGATATCGGCTATTTTTATCTGTTCTTTCCCGCATGAAACCGATACGGACGGCAGAGTCAACCCGGCTTTCATGAATTTGGGTTCAAACATTCCTTCAAAAATTTTTCCGGTGAGTTTAAAATGAGCTGATCTGCCCGAATATTCCGTACCGTTCTGCGCCACGGATATTGTGCCGGAATCCACACTGCTCAGAAAATTCATATCGGGTTCATCGTTGTCAACCCCGCCGTCATGTTTGAATTTGCCCGTAATTTCTACTCCGGCGGCCGCAATACCGCAATGCGGGTATTTTGCCTCGATCCGGCTTATATCGCCGGTAAAAGAATGTTCCCTCAGGCGAAACTGCCCTTCGAATCCCAGCGCCGCAGCAATATTGAATCCCGTAAATTGCAGAAATTCATCTTTATCGCCGTATTTGCCGGACTCGCACTTCAAGCGGAAATTACAGCTTCCCAACCCGCTTGATTTCAGCAGCGGCGGATAAATACTTAAGAAATTCTTGGTTTCCACTTTAGCAAACTCGAAATCCCTGCCGCAACAGGTTCCTTTTAAACAGCCGGAATCGGTGGCAACCGCCATTTCCCAGGTTTTCCGGCCTTTCTGAAATATGCCGTCAAAAACAAATTTGTTCTTTTCCGACTCCAGAATGCTGCTGTTCTGTTTTATTTTTATGCTTTCGGACTCGGCGAGCAGTTTAAAACCGTTAACCGCAAAATCATCGAACGAATTAGTGCCGCTTATCGTCAGGTTTTTAACTTCGATCTGTTTGTCGGCGGACGACGATAAAAATTCAGGGACCGAAAATTTAAAATGATTGTTCTTGATACGCACTTTACTATCGGAAGCCGGAATCAGGCTGAAATCGGAACGCAATTCGACATTATTGCAGAAGAAGGCGTTTTTATTTCCCGTACCGGAAAGTTCCCGGATAAGCATTTTAACCGCAAGGCTGCCATTCCGGCGGCATCCTCTGCCGCTGAATTCCAATTCGCCGATATCAGTGAATATTTTAACGTCATTACAGGTAACAAGCGATTTTATGGAACTCTTTGCGGCTTTATCTCCGTCATCGGCAGTTTGTAACTGCCAGTTTCCGGTAACCCGGTTGAATCTTCCGGTTATTTTTCTGGCCAGATGGATCTCGCTGATTTTTTCAATATCATAATATTCGCCCAGTTTTGTCCTGCTGAGGTCAAGTTCCATTTCACCGCCGAAATCCAAAGAATCCTTTTTATTGCCGGGGATACGGCAGGAAAGATTTTTTACAAACAGGGCAACGGGCTTTTTCATAAGTCCGTTTTCCAGCTTCCAGACATAAGCGTCGCCGCTTGAGTTCAGGCTTATTGTAAGCGGAATTTTTAGACCCGACGGGCGCTGCTTATTATATAATGACAAAACGCCGTAATGTATCTCACTGTTTTTAAAAGTACCGCTGATCGCCATTTTTCGTATTTGCCACGGAGAAAAACCGAAACTTATATTTCCGTCCACATCGAATTCGCCGGAAATGTCCAGCTCGGACAAGCCGGGCAAATGCTGCGATTTTTCAATCAGGTTCAACGCTTTTTTCATGTCGATGCCGGCATTGAACTTAATTGCGGCGGTTTTGTTCTCCAAGTCAGTTTTGAGTTCAGCTTTGACGGGATGTTCCCGCCAGACAAACTGAAGGTCTGCATTGAAAGTCTTCCAGTTCTGTTGCCCGGGATAGAAAGACAGTTCAAAAGGCAGCAGCAATCTGTTGTCATTCCAGTCCAGATGGAGTAAGCCGCCGGTAACCCTGAATCTGGTACTTTCCCATGAACCGATGGCTTTTTTATGTTCCCCGCTGAAATGTTTCCGCAGCTGTTCAATAAATCTCTGGACGTCAATATTATTTATTTCCAGTTTTCTGTCCCGTATCCGGCAGATCAATTCCAGGCCGTTGAGTTCGAGGCTGGTTATATCCGGTTTGCGGGGCATTAATATATTCTGGAAGCGGTATTTGATAATGACCGAGCGCACTTTAAGCGTCGGATTTGCCGGGTCGCCGACACATAATTCGCCGAGATTGGCGCCGTAAGGGCCGGCGCTTCTGACCTTTCCGGAGAAACCGCTTATCCCGGCATCCCGCATTAAATTGGGCAAAATCTCTTTTTGAAAGCGGTTCGGCAGATAGATCTTGAATAAATAATAGTAAACCCCGCCCAGGATAC
>JAQUOK010000374.1 GCA_028717165.1 Victivallaceae bacterium
AGTCTGGTGATGATATTACCCACCGCGTTGCGGTGGGCTACGCTGAATAACCCTGGCAGGGTTAAGGCAACAACAATACTCTCTTTGGCATAAGGCCTTAAATTTGACGCATATGCCCCGGAAGTCTACATCATATCATCAGCGCACCCTTATTTAAGTGGCTGACCCCGTTTGCTAGACCCCGTTTGCGCCCCCCGTTCGCGACCCGTTCGCGAAACCAGTTCGCGAAATCAGGGAAAGAAAAGCCGGGAGCAGAATCCTGAATGGAAACGATATCACGGTTCACCAGTATCTGTACGTAAAAGCAAAAGGCTGACAAACGGATTTTATTTTTCCGAAAAACATTCCGGCGTTGTCATTGTACGGTAGAACTCGGCGTATTTGTCTTTTTTTTGCGGGTCCTGGCGCAGAGCGATAGCTGTCCTGGGGTGTTCGTTGAGAATGCCCGTGATCATGTAGGGAATCAGGTATCCCCATTCAATTTTCTGGCGGAGGTCAAGGAAGACATCCTCGATTACCTGAAGTACCGGCTCAATATTGAACTTCGGGTTTCTCAGGAAACTGAGCAGAAGTTCGAGCGGACAGTTGCCTGCGCCGCGCCCGATGCCGGTAATGGTGCCGTCGAGATAATTGGCGCCCTTGCGGATAGCTTCGATCGTGTTGGCGAAACCCAACTGCTGATTGTTATGGGCATGGAAACCGGTGCTTTTGGTTTTCAGTTTTTCCAGGAAAAGCTTTACCAGATAATGTACTGATTCGGAATAGAGGAACCCGAAGCTGTCCACGATATTTACCGCAACGACATTGGTTTCCGCTTCTATCTGGTTGAGGGCTTCCCGCAGTTCGAATTCCCCGGCAGTGGAAATCGCCATGATATTTATGAATGATTCATAACCCTTGGCGTCAACATGGTTTGCCAGGGCGATGGCTTTGTCGATGTCGTGAATGTAGGTGGCGACCCTGATGAAATCCAGCGGACTTTCTTCGCAGGGGGCGATGTCTTCTTCTTCGACGCGGCCGATGTCAACCATAACGCCGAGCTTCATATTTACCGGGGTGTCGGCAATTATTTCGCGGACATCCTCGTCGGTGGTAAAACGCCACGGGCCGTATTCCTTGGGATCGAACATTTTTCTGGAGGCGCGGTAGCCGAGTTCCATATAATCCACGCCTGACTGGTTTACGGCCAGAAAGACTTTGCGCACCATCTCGTGAGAAAATTGCCATTTATTTATCAAACCGCCGTCGCGCAGCGTACAGTCGGTCACTTTAATTTCTTTTCTGAACATGCTTTTTCCCCTGTCGGTTTAGCTTATCATGGTTTCCGTATGTCAAAGAAAATAAGCAATATACAGCAATCGGGATGAATTGCAAGTCTATTCTGAGGATTGCCCGGTAAACTTTTTCGCCAGTTTTACCGCCTCCATAGCATCGTTGGCGTAAGCGTCGGCGCCGATATGTCTGGCGTAGTTCTGATCGACGACGGCGCCGCCGATCATGATTTTTATATCTTTTCCGCATTCCTTGCGGGCAAGATTGACGACGTCCTCCATTCTCACCATGGTAGTGGTCATTAAAGCGGATAATCCGATTATCCGGGCATTGTGTTCTTTAGCGGCGCTGACGATTTTAGTCGCTGAGACGTCTTTACCCAGATCAATGACGGCAAAACCGTAATTCCGCAGCATCAGGGCGACGATATTTTTGCCGATATCGTGGATATCCCCTTCGACCGTAGCCAGAATGATCACCGCTTTTTTCGCCGCTTTTTCTTCAGTTCCGGCGGCGAGGTGAGGTTCGAGTATTTCGAAACCTTTGCGCATGGCGTCGGCTCCCATTATCAGTTGCGGGAGAAAATATTTCTTCGCGTCATATAAATCGCCGACTTTGCTGATCGCCGGAATAAGGCTTTCGTCAATCAGGGTTTGCGCCGGGACACCGGAAGCAAGCGCTTCGGCAAGCGCTTCAGCAATGGTATCGTCATGTCCCTCGACAACGCAGTTAAAGACTTTCTGCGCCGGCGGCAGCTTTTCCCTTGGTGCGGCGGTCCGGGGCTCAACGCCGCTGAATTTTTCAACGTAACGGTGCATTTTGGCGTCGCGCCCGGAAAGAACGTCGCCGGCGGCGATCAGCGCCGTCAGGATTTCCGACGAAGGATTCGCAATGGCCATATTCAGGCCGCGGCCCATTGCCATTCCGAGAAATCCGGCGTTGATCCATTGCCGTTCCGGCATTCCGAAACTGACGTTCGAGAGGCCGCAGACGGTGTTGACTTTAAATTCCCGGACAGCCCATTCGATCAAGTCCAGCGAAACCCTGGCCGCCGCCTGGTTGGAGGACACTGTCATTATCAGCGCGTCCAGGACAATATCTTCGCGTTCGTAGCCGTATTTTCTGGCTTCCGCAAAAATTTCCTGTGCGAGTTTGATGCGCCCTTCAGCGTTTTCCGGTATACCCTGATCGTTCAGCGGCAGGAGGATGAACATCGCGCCGTATTTGGCCGCTATCGGCAGGGTTTTTTCAATTCTTTCCTTTTCCGCCGAAATGGAATTGACCAGCGCCCGGCCGGGATAAAGCCGCAGCGCGGCTTCAATGACTCTGCTGTCCGTTGAATCTATGCAGAGCGGCAAAGCGGTTCCCTGCGCCAGCATGCCCACAGTTGCCAGCATCATGGCTTTTTCGTCGATGCCGGACAGCCCCATATTCACGTCCAGAATATTTGCGCCGCCTTCAAGCTGTTCCCTGGCATATTGCCGGACCAGCGCGAATTTGCCCGCCCGCAGTTCGGCCTGCAGTTGTTTTTTGCCGGTGGGGTTGATGCGTTCGCCGATTACCCGGAACGGCTGGTCATGGCCCAGCAGACAGGCGGCATGAGGGGCCGAAAGTGCGCTTACGGCCTTCCTTTCCGGCATGACGGGCTTTAACCCGGCAGCGGTTTGGGCCAATGCTTTAATATGTTCCGGAGTGGTTCCGCAGCAGCCGCCGATGAGGTTGGCTCCGGCTTCAACCAGGTTTCCGGCATAAGAGGCGAAGGTGGCGGCGTCCATGTCAAAAACGGTTTCGCCGCTGACGAGTTTCGGCATTCCGGCGTTGGGTTTGGCCAGCAATGGGATCCTGGCGTAAGGTTTTATGCTTTTTATCAGTTTGACCATGCGTTCCGGCCCGGTCGAACAGTTGCAGCCGAAAGCGTCAACGCCCAGGGCCTGCAGGGTGATCAGGGACGACAGCGGGTCGTTTCCGGTCAGGGTGCGGGTGTTTTCTTCAAAAGTCATGGAAACGAGCAGCGGCAGATTGCAGCTTTCCCTGACCGCCAGCGCTGCCGCGCGGGTTTCCTGAATGTCCAGCATGGTTTCAATGACGAAACCGTCCGCGCCGCCGTCAAGCAGGGCCTCTACCTGTTCCTTGTAAATATTGACCGCATCCTCGAAGCCGAGGTCGCCGAAAGGTTCGACGAACAGTCCGGTCGGGGCAATGTCCCCGAAAACGAGCGCCCGCCCGCCAACGTTTTCCTTTACTTTTTCCGCCAGCGAACGGTTCATTTCAGCGAGGCGGTCAGCCAGCCCGAATTCAGCCAGTTTTATGCGGTTGCCGCCGAAACTCGGCAGATAGACGATATCCGAACCGGCGGCAATATAGCTGTTATGGATTTCGTGTACGGCAGCGATATTTTCCAGCGCCCACAGTTCGGGCGATACCCCGTGCGGCATGCCGCGCTTGATAAATTCGGTACCCGTGGCGCCGTCGAGGATCACCACTTTTTTATTTATAAGTTCGTTGAATTTTTTTCTGTTCATGGATTTTAGTTCCGGCTTATTCAGCCATTATTTTAAATTTTAAAATATAAATAATCTTATTTCAGTTTAGAACTTAAATTAAAATAAACTGTAATTCCGGGATGTTAAATCACCCGGTTCTCTATCTTCTGTATTCCGGCTATCGCGGTAACGGTTTTTTCCGGCAGCATCAGGAAATCCTTTGTCAATTTAACGCCGAGTTTTTCAATCTCAAGGAATTTAAATAAAAGCGCCTGGTTTTTCAAGTCGAGATCGCCGTATCCCGGAGAAAAACGCCTTTTGGTCAGGATTTCATTGCCGCGCTTCAACTGCCGGTTCAAATATTGTTGTATCCATTCCGCGGCGGCGTCAACCATTTCGCTGCCGACCGCGTCATAAGTTAAAGCGCCGACCCCGTCGCTATGCGCCGCCAGTTCTTCCGCCCCGGCGACAATATCCGTTCCGGCGGTGACCGCAAAAAGCACGAGTGAACCGCTGTCCTTTAAAAGTTCAGCCAGTTTGCGGCTTGCAAAAATATTTCCGTCTCCGAATTCGATCAATTCTTCCGTATGTTTTA
>JAQUOK010000375.1 GCA_028717165.1 Victivallaceae bacterium
TCAAGCGTCTTTTTCATTCCTTCGAGGACTTTGAAAGCCGGGCCGTACAGGTCTTTCATGATACGGCCGAGTTTCAGGCCGCCGCCGTGATGTTCGTTGATTACGCCGCCTTCTTTGATTGCCGCACGGATCGCCATGTCCCATATTTTGTTGTAGAGCGCTACGGCTTCATGGGGGTCTTCCGGCGGATTGTCGATGATGAAACGGGCATACAGCATGCAGCCCCACTCATACCAGTGTGAAAAATGCCCAATGAACGCGGCCTCCGGGAAGTTTTCGTTAACTGTATTTTTCATGGCCCAGTAGACGTTTTCGATTTTGGAAAAGGTCGCTACCGTATCGAGTGTCCCGAACGCCTGCGGCATTTGGAACATATAAGGCGGATAGAAAAATTTATAGCGGTTATCCCACCAGGTTTGTCCCATTTCGAAACCAAGGTCTTCCGGGTTCTGCTCCATACAGATGGCGGCCGCCTGTTCCATTTCCAGGTCGACCATTTTTTTGTAGCCGTCAAAACCGAACACCAGATAAGCGCCTTTTTTGTCGATGCCGAGCACCTTTTTTATCAGTTTGGCGGTTTCCGGTTCGTCGTAGAGCCGGATTACGCAGGGGCGCAGGCGGCTGGTCATGATTTTGGCTCCGGCAGTCATGGCTTCATGCATGGTTTTAAACAGGAAAGCGTGAAATTTACGGCATTCCGGAACCGGATGAATTTTCATTGTCGCTTTTGTAACTACGCCTAGAGTTCCCTCGCTGCCCAAAAAAAGCTGCGTCAGATCGGGACCCGAAGCGTGACGCGGAACCGGCAGCGTATTAATGATTTCGCCGGTCGGGGTAACCACTTCCAGCGACATGATCATATCTTCCATTTTGCCGTATTTAGTGCTTAGTACTCCGGTGCCGCGATGGGCAATAAATCCGCCCAGCGTGGCGCAGGCAATTGATGCCGGGAAATGCATCGTGCTGTAGCCCGCCTTTTCAATTTCCCATTCCAAATGCTGGGTGTTGATGCCGACTTCGACTGTCGTGGTCATGGCGAGCGGGTCGATTTCCAGAACCCTGTTCATCCGTTTCATATCCAGGACAATGCCGCCGTACATCGGCAGCGCGCCGCCCTGCGAACCGGAGCCGCCGCCCCAAGGGGTTACGGGAATATTGTAATTGTTGGCTATTTTCAGTATTTCGGCGACTTCCTGCGAAGTGCCGGGACAGACAATGAAATCCGGCGGGGTTGGGGTTTTACCCCGGTCATGCCAGAGTTCCGGCACCCAGTAGTAATCAATAGAATGTCCGAGTTTATCCGACGCGCCTGTCCTGACTTGCTCTTCACCGACCGCCCAGGCCAGTTCGCTACGGATCATTTCAAACGCATAGTTGTCCTGTTTCAGCATTTTTAGACTCCATTACTTTTATTAAAGGTTAACAGCTCAATTGGTTTAAAAATAATAAGCGCTTTTGCTTAAACTGATGTTTTGCGGTAAATTTCCGCCATTACATCGTGTATTTTTCGGTATTTTTCAAATTGCTTCGCGTAGAAAGCCGCATTCGCCGGTTCCGGCAGCAGTTCGCCGTTAATTTTACTGCATTGCCGCACCGCGCTTATTTCATCGGCGAAAACCCCGATCCCGACTCCTGCCAGCAAAGCGCTGCCGAACGAGGCGTCACAAGCCGCCGGGCGTTTTACCGGCGCATTGAACACGTCACAAATTATCCGGCTCCACAATTCGCTTTTCGCGCCGCCGCCGATCAGGATGAATTCGTGCACCGGCAATTTCATTTTCTCAATGGTGCGGAAACAGTCTTTCAGCGAAAACGCTACGCCTTCCAGCAATGCCCGGTTCAGGTCGCCTTTGCCTGTAGCCATGCTCAAACCGGTGAAACTGCCGCGCAAATCCGGATCCCAGTACGGCGACCTTTCGCCCATCAGATAGGGGTGGAAGAGTACGCCGTTAGCTCCCGGCGGTGATTTGACGGCCAGTTTGTCCAGGGCGTCATAATTTGTTCCGGCGGTACAGCAGTTGTCCCGGAACCACCGCTGGCAAACCGCGGCGGCATTGGTTGCGGTAACTGTGTACCACATGTCGGGAACGACATGCGAATAAGTTAAAGTTTCCGGGTGCGGATGCGCTTCAGCCGTCATTACGTTGACGTTGCCGGCGGTCGCCAGTTTGAGAACGCATTGTCCCGGTTCTACGGCCCCGGCTGCATAGTCTTCCACCGCCGAATCGCTGGCGCCGGTTATCAACGGCGTACCTTCCGGTAACCCGGTGTCTTTCGCCGCCTGGGAAGTAATTTTTCCGGCCCGGTCGGCCGTTTTTTTGATTTCCGGGAGCGTTTCGAACGGGATTCCGCCGAGTTCGCACAGCTCCCGGCTCCAGCATCGCTTACGCATGTCCCAAAACAGCGTTCCCTGAGCTTCGATATCGTCGCAGGCCAGTTCGCCGGTTAAGCGAAACCGAATACAATCCTTAACGAAAGAAATATGTTTTATCCGTTTAATGGTTTCCGGTTCGTTGTTTTTCAGCCATAGCATTTGCTGTAAAGTCCAGGTCGGGGCCGGAGCCTGGTATGCCGTATTGAAGATCAGGTCTGAATAATTTTTCTTCAGGTATTCACATTCTTTCACGCTCCGTTGGTCGGTCCAGATGATCGTCGGCCGGATTACGCGCAGCTTCCCGTCCAGCAGAACCGCTCCGTGGGTGTAACTGTCCGCGGCAACGGCGACAACCCGGCCGAATTGCGCAGGATTGAGCCGCCGCAATACCGCACACATGGCGGCATACCAGTCTTCCGGTTCCTGCTCGGCCCATCCCGGTTTCAGATGAATAGTCGGATATTCCTGCGCTTCAGCCGCTAAAATATTGCCGGCGGTATCGGTTACGGTGACTTTGCAGCCGCCGGTGCCGAAATCTATGCCGAGTAACAGTTCCCTGCTCATTTATCCAAAATCCATTTATGTTCGGGATCTATGACGGACAGGAATTTACGGTTATTCCTGCCGGCCATTATCCACAGGTAATACATGGTATAGCCGGGCGCGTTGATTACCGGATGATAACCTTCCGGGATCAGCGTTGTGTCATTATACTCCACCGTACAGGTAAAATCAATCGAACGGTCATCGGTATAGATCTTTTGAATGCCGTAGCCTGTTTTCGGGTTGAAACGGAAAAAGTAGATTTCTTCCATATCGACTTCAACCGGCAGGTTGTCGAAATCGTGCCGGTGCGGCGGATAGCTGGCGTGCTTCCCGGAAGCGACGAACGCTTCCCCGATATACAGATGTTTTGCGGGGTATTCATCGGTCAGCACCAGATAGGCGTCGCGCTCATAACTTTCCTTCCCGATATGTACTTCTTTGACCTGTTCCGGTGTAATAACGTAAGGCATAATACCGGCAGCATCCGAAGGCGAAGCCGTCCAGGCAATCTCAACGTCGGTAATGGCAGTAATTTCATACTGTCTGCCGCACGGGATATAAACGGTATAAGGCTTGCCGGAAAAAACGTCTTTGCGCTCGCCGAGCTCCGCAAAGTCAAAGCCGTTACCCCAGACGGAACATTTTCCGCCGAGAATAATCAACGCGGTTTCCATTGCGTTGGTTTTTGCCGCGTATTTTTCGCCCGGTTTCAGATCGATGATGCCGAATTCACTTAATTCCAGATTTCCGTCGCCGATTTTTGCAATTCCGGTGAATCCGCTTTTCGGCTGATAATGTTTCAGATAGTTCATTTTGTAAAAGCCCTGCATACAGGTTATTTTTCAGTCACTTTTGTCCTGCCGACATACGAAGCTCCGCCCTTGGAAAATCAGCGTGCTTCCGTTATCGGCAGTTATATTACGATGTTCGGATGAATACCCGCCAGTTGCCGCATCGCCTCCGATTACGTGCTTAACGCTTCGGCCATGCGGGACGGAATAACGTCAAGCGACGTGTTTTTTTTGATCTCGTTTATATCCGCCGAACCAATGAAAAATTCCATCTTGAAAAAATCCTTGTCTTAATATGGAAAATATTTTATCCGTTCAGTAATTTTAATTCTTCGAAAATGAATTGTCAACCGCCAAAATGAAATTATTTGATAAAAAATGAAAAATAAAGAAATTTTTGAATAAAAATGAAAATATTTATTGACGCCGACAGGATGTGGACGTATACTATGCAGTGAATTAAAATAAAATGAATGAATAACTTATGAAAACTTTACGTTCCCTGGAAATTTTGAATTATCTGAAAGAGCATCAGAGCTGTTCCATCAGCGAACTGATGGAGCGTTTTAGCGTTTCTCAGGCGACTATTCACCGCGACGTAACCGAACTGGCGCGGCAGAAAGTTATTCACAAGGTAC
>JAQUOK010000376.1 GCA_028717165.1 Victivallaceae bacterium
TACATATAAATTTCCCTGCCCGCGAATTTGTTTATCGATTCCAAAGCACGCGGGTTGTCATTGTTCAATTGTGTTTTTATTTCGGTGACGAAATCTTTCATAAATCTTTTTTCTGAATTTCTATATATATGACTGTAGATGTCCGCCGTTTTTTTTCAATAAAAACAAAAAAAAGACTTTTTTTTTGAAAACATGGTAACTGGTAAGCAGGTTTGAGAGCCGGCTACGAAAACCCGCTTTGTTGCTGTCACTGTTTAATAAATAAGGTTGTATATTGCTCCCATTTAAGAGCAGTGTTAAATTAAGGTAGTCTAAAAATGGGAGAATTCAATGAGTCGCAAGAAATGGACGGCACAGGAAAAGTTCCAAATCGTGATGGCAGGCCTTAAAGATCGCCGTATCGTCGAGATTTGCAATGAATACGGCATCAGCCAGGGGCAGTATTATAAATGGCGTGATGTGCTGTTAAATGACGGTACCAAGTTATTTGAGCGTGGTGGTGTAGACAAGGAAAAGGAACGCCTTGCAAGGCAGAACCGCAAGCTCAAGGAAACCATCGGCGATTTAACCATAGAGCTAAAAAAAAACGACTGGTAAAACGGAGTTACCGGGAATCGGCGGCCAACATGAACTTGCTCGACCAGATTTCCGAACTCAAGGCGGAACATCCTTTCTGGGGTTATCGGCGTATCTGGGCTTATTTGCGGTTCAGGTTGGGATACAGGATTAACCATAAGCGCATCTATCGTCTTATGAAAAAGAATAGTCTGCTTGTTCCTAAAGATTTGAAGCTGAAAGCCAGGCGGACAATGACCGTCAAACCCAAAACAATCGAGCCGAATTGTTATTGGGGGATAGACATGACCAAAATAATGATCCCTGATTATGGCTGGGTTTATTTGCATGTGGTCATTGACTGGGGCTGCAAAAAACTTTTGAGCTGTAAGCTGAGTTCAAGAAGCAAAACCGCGGATTGGCTTGAAGCTCTGGATGAAGCTATAAACTTGCAGTTTCCGGAGGGAATAAAGGATGTTGAATGTAAACCTACCTTGGTCAGTGATCATGGTTCCCAGCCGACATCTTTGAAATTTATCGAGGAATGCGGGATTCTTGGAATTCAGCAGATATTCGCCAGTTACGGCAACCCGAAGGGCAATGCCGATACGGAAAGAGTAATCAGAACAAAGGGTTCTGCGAAATGAAGGGAAATTGAATATCCAATAATGAACCGGGAATAACCAACCGAAGAAGTTGGGGAATTAATCATTCGATGTTGGATGTTGGACGTTCGATGTTCGATGTTCAGTAAAAAAATTGATAATTGGGGCGTAACAAGCCCTGCATTTGAAAAAATGCGAGTTGTTTGAAAATTTTGTGATTGTCACGCTTTTATGCCGCGTCGGCGAATGACCGGAAGCAACGGATTTTTTCCGGCTGCTTGAGAACAAGCGCCGCCGCGACCGCGGTCAAAGCCAAAGTCAGATGAGCGATAGTCATTTGATTGCGTATTGAGCGATAGCGGAAATGAGTGGTTTGTTCCACTTCACGGTCTCCCATGCGGGAAAAATAACGCTCTACTTCAGTTCGTTTGGCATAGGTGTCAGCGAAGAATTTGCTTTGGCGGGGAACTTCCGCACGAATATCGTCTGGTACAACGTATGCGGTACATCCGTAACATTTATCCTGATAGAAATGCTTATGATTGACAGGACATTGTTCCGGCAACTGAGCTTGTTCTTTCTTCGAAGCCGTTTTGATTGGGCAACGAAATTTTTTGCGGTTGCGGCCATCTTTTGGAGAAATTCCATTGTATTTCATTTTTAACCCGGCCGCACAAATCGGATGTCCGTTTTCGGCAAAAAGTTCATGTGGTTCCTTGTAACGGCGATTGATAGGAATGAACGGCTGCGCTTTCATTTCCTTGACAAGGAAGTCATAAAGCCAGCGTTTATCGTAAGCGGCATCGGCAACGAAAATGCGCCCTTTCTTTTGACCATAAACGCGTTTGAGTTTTTTGAGCAGCATTTTGGCAATGGTGGCGTCATCAATGTTATTGGGCTTGGTTATTTCAACCAGCGGGATACCTTCCTGAGAAATCAGGGCATGAGTCCGGTACCCCCAGAAGTAAGAAAAATTTTTCTTCTTGGAAGTAGGTTGTTTAAGGTAGGAATAATAACTGAAAGTAACATGTGGATTACGCGGGATTTTTTTGGTCTTGTCGAGAGAACGGTTCGGATTTTTGGGGTTGTTATGCTTGGTATTAGCCATAACCGGCTTGGAGTCCGCGATCAGAAGGTCAAGCGAAACGATGTTGTCATCAATCAGGATCTGAACTGCGGCATGATGAATGGCTTGGATTTCCGAGTTGTGGGTCTGAGCAAGAAAGACGTAGAATCTGGAAGAATCCGGAAGTTGTCCGGGAGTAAAACCGATCATTTCGCAAAGGACAGGACGGCTTTCGAGATCACGGAGCAGCTCAGGAATACTTTTGATTGACTGGGCGTTTTTGTAAATGAGAGCCTTTAGGAAAGTGAGTTCACCGTAGCCAAGACGTCCTGAACGGGCTGGACGAGGGATTTTTTCCCAAGCGGCTTCAACGGCTAAAAAAAGTGCATCATATTTAGTGTAAAAGGAACTGGTTTTGAGGTGGAAGCGATAATCACAAAATAAGGAAAGTTGCATTGAATTTTATCCTCTCTTTTGTTGTTAAGTTGTTTTTACGAAAAGAGATACAATATAGCATCAAAGGGAGGATTTTTAAAGAATATTAAGGATATAAATCGTTAAAAATAAAGAACTTAAATGGATTCGCAGAATCCACTAGGAAATCGTAAAAAAGGAGGCTGGTTTCCCGTAAAGAAAGGATCAAGGGTCTCAACATTTGACTGTCAATGTGAAGAATCAGAGATATATTACCTACTTGATCCTACTGATCCTTATGATCCTGAATTACTTGCTTTTGATGAAGAAGGGAAAGCGATTCCTTCGCCAATGTGCCAGGAAGGTTCTTGGGAAAGCGAGCGTGCAGAGCAAACAATTAAAAGATTGAAGCTTAGTGAACATGAACTGTTAAGTGAAGCTCGTAAAAAGATATGGCAGGAAGTAACCATTGAAGTAGACCAATATCTTAAAGCAAAAGCTAAACTTGCAGTAGGTTGTAATCCAGGAGTTAGAGAAAAGGTAAAGAGCCACCTTAGAAAGATAAAAAAATATACTCGACCAACGGAAGAATTATCTTCTGTAGCAAAGTGGTGTTTATACTTTCGCAATGATCCAAATTTGTTAAGGCTGATTGCTTAGTAAACCAAGAATACCATAAAAAGAATAGGGATACAACAACAATGACACGAGCATTTTCGATCAATATTTTTTTGAAGGACGGCGATCCTGAAGGATTGCGGATTATTACGCAATTGAATAAAACAGGCGTTGGAGTGGTTTTTAATCGTTCAACATTTGCCGAATCACGCAAAGACGAACATTTTGGCAGACCAGGTGTATATGTATTGGTCGGCTCATCAGAAGACAGTACTTTACCGATTATTTACATTGGCGAAGCTGAAAATATTCTTGAGCGACTAACAAATCATAATAGCAAACTGGATTTTTGGGATAAAGCTATTTTCTTTACTACTTCAAACAACAGCTTAAATAAAGCACATATAAAGTATCTTGAAGCAAAATTATATGAGATTGCCGTAACTAATAAGACCGCAACCTTAAGGAATACGCAGGCGCCTAAAAAAGCCAGCCTGAGTACTCAGGATGAGACCTACGCAGAAAACTTCTTAGACGATATGTTGTTGACTTTTCCAGTCGTAGGCTTGTCAGTATTTGAAAAAGTCAAAAAACCAGCTAAGAAAAATAAATTATTATATATCAAAGCCAAAAATATCGTAGCGAGCGGATATGAAACAAGCAGTGGTTTTGTAGTATGTAAAGATTCTCAGGTTTGCTCTACTGAAACAAAATCAATACACGCCTATTTATCCAATACCCGCAAAGATTTGTTGAAACAGGGAGTTTTAGCCCAAGTGGGTATTTACTACATTTTTACTCAGGATTATACTTTTAATTCTCCATCGACTGCTGCCGGAGTGGTTCAGGGGCGAGCTGCCAATGGTCGTACTGACTGGAAAGACAAATCTGGCAAATCTCTAAAGCAACTTCAAGAAGAAACTACAGGGTAAAAAAACATATTTGTATCGTAAGCGTTGAATGACGGGCATATTGATTTATTCTGCGGACTGCCACAGATGAGGCAACAGGGAATCAATTTCTTTTGCCGGAGTCGTGTGAATTCTGATCAAAACATCTTCCAGCCAGAGCTGCG
>JAQUOK010000377.1 GCA_028717165.1 Victivallaceae bacterium
TATACGTCCATTAACCCCGCCGGGCTGATATGGCAGCGGCAGCGGTGATTGTTGGCAAAAACTTCCACATAATCATAAATCCCGCCCAACACCAGTTCCGAAGTTAAAACATCCGCAACCGTGCCGTCCTCAAAAGTAATATGCATGAAACCGTAATCTTCAATGTCATGATAGTCCGTGCGGATAAGACCTGCGTCGCGGTAATTCCCCAGGCGGGTGATCTGATGGGTGCGGGAACAGACGCTTTTCGGACGTATTGGCCTGCCGCCGCGGGCCAGACCCTCGACCCGCTTCAGGTAAAGCATTCCGCCCAGCGGGTGACAGCCTTTGCCGATCAGCGAACCGCCCCCGGCTTTCCGCCAGATGCCGTAAACCGGCGAGGCCGAACCGTTATGCGATTCCTCGCCGGTCATGCGCAATATCTGGGCTCCGGTTTTTTCGATAATTTCCCGTTCTTTCTGTATTCCGGGCGCGTAAACGAAATTTTCGGCATAGCCGAAAAAGCTTTTATTCCTGCTGACGGCCTCCGCGATTTTGCTTAATTTGCCCATAACCGACTTGAGCATTTTGCTTTTGCAGTCGCAATCGCCGCGATAATCAGGACAGTCTTCCGGCCCGAAATAACCGGTCAGCGGTTTTTCGCAAATAATCCCTTTGCCGGCATTAGCGGCGGCCAGTATGGTATCTTCGTGAGCATAAGGCGGCGAACAGATATCCAGGACGTCAACCATATCCAGCATTGAAACCGCATCCGGATAAACCGCTATTCCATGCCGCCGCCCGAATTCAATGCGGCTTTCCTCGCGCAATGAAGTTACTCCGGCAATTTCCACTTCCACACCGTAAATCCTGCGCAGGCACTCAAGGTGAAATTTCCCGGCAAAACCTGTTCCGACCAAACCGACTTTGATTTTTTTGTTCATTTCTAAACCTTTGACAACATAGTAACGCATTTGTTAATTATCCGGTCCGCCCCGTGTGCGGCAAATAATTCCGTATTCAGGGTATTAGACAGCGTTTTCCGGTTTGAATGGTAGAAATACGTCACGGCAAAAAGAAAAAACATATACTCTTCAAAAGATAAATCCTTTTGGAAACTGCCGTTTTCCTGTCCTTTCCGGTAATAAATGCTGAGTTTGCTGTAACTGTCATCCTTTATGTTCTTAAGACATTTATAAAAAGGTTCTTCTTCCAGGTTAACCCATGAGATCAATTTCCAGAAATCAGGATGTTTTTTGTGCAGACGCATATAATGCTTAAGGATTACTGAGGTCATATTACTGCAATCATCACTGATTTGTTTCAACATGCTTATCTCTTCTTTGCCGGCTTCGGCAAATGATTTGACCAGACAACTTTCAAGCAGGCATTTTTTATTTTTGAAATATTCATATATACGCTGCTTGTTAGCGCCGGATTCGGCGGCTATGCGGTCAACACTTACCCCATGATAACCATGGCACGCAAATAAGTGCTGAGAGGTTTTAAGAATCCGGTCTCTGGTTTTTACCGCCCTTTCCTGCATAACTAGAATTTCCCGTTGTTTACCTCAAAATGTGTCGGTTTATCCAGACTTTTTCCGCCGTTCATAATCCATTCAGCCTGCCACTGCAGCATTTTATTCAAACTGACTTCAGGATATCCGAACAACTTGAATAATTTTGCCGCATTATTAAGGTAACTGACCTTTCCGGGAGTTCCGCAGTACTCAACTTTCTTATTAAAAATCCGCCCGAACTCTTCCGCAATATGCCTGACAGGAATTACTTCAGGGCCGGTGACATTCAGAATTTCCGCCGGACTGTCACAAAGACCGAGACTGAGTAAAGCGTAGTTGTTGGCATCGCCCTGCCAAATAACGTTAAAATGCTGAACAGAGGCGCTGACCGGCTGATCCGCCCAAATTCTGCCGGCAATATCGAAAAGAACGCCGTAACGCAAATCGATCGCATAATTCAGTCTATACAAAAGCGCCCGCGTCCCGTTCTGTTTTGAAAAATGACCGAATATCCGTTCCCGCCCCAAACAGGATTGGGAATATTCGCCGATTGGATCCGGAGCGACGCTCTCGGTGCAGCCGCAGGATTCAACCGATACCAACGGATAGACGCAGCCCGTTGAAAAAACCACAATGCGGCTGTTTTTGAAATGCCGCGCGACATAGGCTGGGGCTATCGTATTCATGGCCCAGGTCAATTCTTCCGAGCCGTCCGTTCCAAACTTCTTGCCGGCCATATAAATAATATTGGCGACTTGCGGCAGTTTTGCTACCGCATCCGGATCCAGCAGATCGCATTTGATGGTTTCAATACCCCATTTTTCCAGAATCCGGCGGGATTCTTCATTACTGAATCTGGCGACTCCGTAAATCTTTTTGTCGACACCGGCCGCCGCAACTGCCTTTTGCGCCAGACGTCCCAGAGTAACTCCCATTTTTCCGGCAATCCCCAAAATCATGATGTCTCCGTCAAGATTACTCATCATATTTATCAGTTCTTGCCTGGGAACAGATAAAATATCATCGAGAATTTCCTCGTTGTCAATTGATTTTAGCTTCTGGTAATCCATGAAATAAATCCCGTGTATTATGTTAATTAAAAAAACAACTGGTTGTTTTTATTATAATAATATAACTACTTAAAATGTCAAGCGGCAATTAGAAATATTATTGAGCCTGTCCGGAAAATGGGGATTTTTGCCTTCGGTTATTACCGGGTTGTCTGTCTTGCCAGGCACCAAGCATCTGCAACGAAACTGGACAAAAAGTACCTGCAGAGTGGGAAAAGGAGTTGCGTAAAACGATTGATGCATCGTATAGCGTTCTTAAACACCTCGAAAAATTCGGTCATCCATACAAATCTATTAGTCGCGTGATTCTTGACGACTCCCCATATCCCTATTGGGTAGGGTAGGCGAGAGTGAGACGACTGGGTACGTTCATATGAACCCGTTCAAACACGATGCCAGAGCCATCGCACATGAAATCGGGCATGGCTTCGAAGAACGGTGGAGGAAGCGAAAAGATAAGGTCATGGGAGAAAAAGCATGGCTGAGGCTATTAGGTGGTTTTTGGAAAAGAAGATGGGCAATTCGCAGTGGACACCGAGGAGTGACTGGCAGATCGTCATTGAGAAGTGTTCTGGAGATATTGATAAGTTCAAGGAGCTTGTCGACGGCAAGGAACTGCTCCAGAAGTATTGCTGATGGTAACTGGCGATCGTTTGCTGACAGAGAAAGGAAAAATCTCAACTGTATTTAAGAAGAATACTCAGTTAAAAAGAAAGGTTATAATTATGTCAATGACAAAACGTGATTTGGTAGTAAAATAGCAAGGGAGACGGATCTTATTCAACAGGATGTTGGGAAAATAGTTCAAATGACCCTGGACGGTATCGCGGATGAAGTCGCCGCCGGCAAAACAGTAGAGTTACGAAATTTTGGGGTTTTCGAGGTGATTGTTCGTAAGAGCCGTAAGGGCCGCAACCCCCCGGTCTCCTGAAAATGAAGTCATCATCCCCGATATGGCTGTCGTAAAATTCAAGGCTGGTAAAAAGCTCAAAGCCGAAGTCGAGGCGCTGAAACCTGAGAAGCTGAGATCGTAAAATCGAATGAGAGGCCATTTAAAAGCCGGAAAATCGGGAAAAACCGTAAAAACAGCTTCCTGAAAAAACGCTAACCTCTTGCAGTAACTCCTGGACAAAGTTCGAAAAACACACGTTTTTGCCCGTTTTTAACCCAGCCCACTTTACCGCCACACGAACTCCGGAAGGGATTTTTGACGATTTTTGAGCGGCAAGTTCTTGATTATAAGGCCGATAAAAAATTGAAATAAATTGGTTCATCGACGGTTTGTGCCGTAAATGAACAAAAAAAGGTATTCCCATGAGATACGTTTCTGCAAACTGGATGTTTTTTGCCCCGGAACCTTGATTTAGTAAAGTTCCAAAACTGCATAAACCGCTTCGCTATTTATAAGTTTTTCCACTTGACTAATTCAAGAACCCGGTGTTGGGATTTTCATGTTTCCAAAAGAAAAATGAATTCACAGTCATCCCAAACCAGCATAGCCGGAACCAAATGAACGTGTTACGTGTTGCGTGTTACGAAAGAAATATTGATAAAATCGGAAAAGGTGTAGCCGCCACTGTCCCAAGGGGCGCAGTTGCGGAAAGCACGGCTGGGACAGCCGTGGCATCGGGAGATGCTTTAATCAAAAGTTAGACGCCTTTAAAATATGGATTATACATTTAATAAACAATGGCTTATAACTACATCAAAAACAACTTTTGCCCCAAATGGTCAAAATATTACT
>JAQUOK010000378.1 GCA_028717165.1 Victivallaceae bacterium
GGAATAAATATCAAAAGAGGTCGTATTAACGGCGCCGGGACAACGGTATTTTATCGCGCCGTATTCCTCACTCCCGGCCGGAGTTTTCCAGCCGTCTTTTACAAAATACTCAATGTAATTACTATGTTCTCTTTTAAATGACTGCTCATGGCGCAGTTCACTGTAATCCAGGAAACTGCTCATATTATTGCGCGGCTGAAGGTGGTCATTGGGACTCGGAACCGAACCGGTAAAATCATTTACATTAACATCCAAGCGGAAATTCGGCACATTGCTGTGATTGGTTTCAGTGGGATCGGTATGCGGCAGAGGATAATAACCCTTGTCGTTCTTATATGCTTCAAGGGCGACTTTGAGTTTTGCCAGGAGCGCTTCAGTTCGCGACTGGGCCATCCAGCGCTGCGCGACCGTATAACCGCCGGCTCCGATGCCTACTAAAATAGCTATTATAACCATGACGACAAGCATTTCGACCAGAGAGAAAAAACGGCGGGAAATATTTTCCGTATGATAAAAACTTTCCCCCATATACGGCCTCCCGTTAAAATCCTTAGTTTCCAGTTTTAATATTGCCGTTTCTCAGCTCAAAATATTAAAACTGGCTAATAATTATTATATAGATACGTCTAATATAGTATACTATCGATTTTTAATTATTACAAGTAAAATAATATCAAGATTGCTTATATCTTGATCCCAATGTAATCGGACATTCCGGTAACGGTTCTTGTTGAGGGGCCTCTCGGCCTCAAATTCCCCCGCGCCTTCCGCAGGCCGAACGTCCTGCACCATTCGCGCGATACGAGAGTTTCTGAAAGAGAATCGGGGGGACATAAGCGCTGAACGTCACGTTTTGAGGATATTTTTCCGGTACTTCGCCGATTTATCTCCTATGCCGTTTGTAAAAAACTCCCTGCCGGTTAATTTAACTGATACGGAATGAATTTATACAGGAATGAAAATATGAAAGTTCTGGTTTGCGGCGGCGCCGGATACATCGGAAGCGCCTGTAGTGAGTATTTACTGGATAACGGTTATGAAGTAAGCGTTTTCGATTCGTTGATTACCGGGCACCGTAACGCGGTGGATCCCCGCGCCGAATTTATCGAAGGCGACCTCGGTGATCGGGATTTTATTATCGGTGTCTGTCAGCAGGGCGGTTTCGATGCGATCATGCATTTCGCCGCTTTTTCCCTGGTCGGCGAATCGATGAAAGATCCTTCAAAATATTTTCGCAACAACCTTGCTAACGGCATAAACCTTGCAGATGCCGCCGTTGCCGGGAAGGTTAAAACTATCGTGTTTTCAAGTACCGCTGCTACTTTCGGGGAGCCCGAAGAAAGCCCGATCCGGGAAACCACCGTTCAATGTCCGATCAATCCCTACGGCGAGTCCAAGCTCTGTTTTGAAAAAGTCCTCAAATGGTACAGCAGAATTCACGGTATAAAATATGCCGCGCTGCGTTATTTCAATGCCGCCGGAGCCTCGGAAAATTTCGGCGAAGACCATAATCCGGAAACCCACCTCATCCCGATAATTCTGCAGGTGGCTCAGGGCAAACGCGGTAAAATCATGATTTTCGGTGATGATTACGACACGCCGGACGGCACCTGCATTCGCGATTATATCCATATCCTCGACCTGGCTCAGGCCCACATGCTTGCGCTGGACGCTCCGGAAAGCGGTCACTACAATCTCGGTACCGGCAACGGCCTGAGCGTAAAAGAGATAATTGAAGCTGCCCGGGAAGTTACCGGTCACCCGATCCCCGCGGAAGTTGCGCCCCGTCGTCCCGGCGATCCTGACCGCCTGATCGCATGTTCGGATCTTGCCCGCGAGGCCCTCGGCTGGAAACCGCAGTTTGAAAATGCTCACGACATCATTTCCTCCGCCTGGAAATGGATCCTGAAAAACCCGGACGGATATAATGAGAAAAACAAGCTGAAAAGCTTGCAATAAAAACCCGGAGTTTGATAAAATAAGTGACTGAACTCTAATTATTTAAAAGGGGTTTCAGTAACGACTAAACAGAGGACACCGCCATGAAAAGAATCATTTTCGCATTATCCCTGGCTGCCGCTTTAACCCTGACCGCCGCGCAAAACGATATGGCGGAACGCGAAAAACTCGCCGAAGCGCTTCTGGGAAACTTGGGCGTTAAACAACAGATAAATATGAATTTCGCGAAAATCAAAGCCCTTCATTACAAAGTTGTCAACAAAATTCTCGAAAACGCCCCGAAAAACGAAGAAGTGTCGAAGTTCAAAGAAAAAGTTTTCGCAATTTCCGACGATATTCTTTCCTGGGACACACTGAAAAAGGATTTCACAAAAATATACGCGGAAGCTTATTCCCTCGACGAACTGCAGAAACTGAATACATTTTTTTCTTCTCCGGCCGGCAGAACTTTTATTGCTAAAACCCCTGTCCTGCAGCGCAAACTGGTTTCAACGCTTCAAGGCCGGATAAAAGAAGCGAAAGAAAAAGTACGGAAAATGGCTCACGAATTCATGACGGAACAGATGCTCCAGGGTAAAACCCTGATGCCAGCACCCCGGAAAAAGAAATCCTCCGCCGACCGCCAGATAATACAATTGTAGAATTGTCGCAATCGGCATAAACCGTTTCGCTATTTCTATTCAGCCGGGTCGCAACGCAGAACAAAACGCGGTTCTTCTGTACTGATGCTGAAATGCTTATGACTGCGGATGGATTTTCCCGGCGGAGAATTTGATGATCGGAATCAACAGGATATAAATTATGCCGGAGGCAATAAAAACCCAACGCACACCCGCAAATATCGCAACCGAACCGCTGCATAACGCCGCCAGTACCCAGCCCAGAGTTTTAGCGCTTGAAGCCCAGCCGAAAAATATGCCGCGTTTGTCGTCCGGCGTACACTTGGATAACCAGATCTGGAACACCGGATCAAGCCCGCCGGCGAAAAATACCATCCCGAACCGGGCGGCTCCCAGCAGCAGCAACGATTGAGCCATGGCCTGCGGCAGCATCAGCACGCCGGAAAGCAGAGCCGACCAGACGGCAACGCGGGGAGCGGAAGTTTTATCCGCCAGCCAGCCGAGCAATGAACCGGAAATAATTCCCGCTACCGCCGTAATACTGGCAATGATCCCCGTCCAGGTGGCGGCCCGGTCCAGACCGTTGATTTTTTCTACCAGCACCGGCAAAAACGGCTGTTCGAACTGCCGTGCGAACCCCATCAGCAGCAATAAAAACAGAATAAACCAGATTGAACCCAATTTCGGCGGGCGAAACTTGAATTCGGCTAATTTTTCCTTCAGAGTAAGGGTTTTCCGGAAATTATCCTCAACCCCGAAAAGAACCAGCAAACCGGAAATAAGAAGCAACGCGCCGGTCACAAGAAAAGTTACCGTATAGCCGAATTTATCAACGATCAGCCCCCCGAAAAACATTCCTGCCATTGAACCGCTGAATAACGCTGAACTTATTGTTCCCAAGGCAAAACCGCGATTTTTGACCGGCGTCGTGCTGGCAATGAGAGTTTGTGAAGCGGTAACCGTACCGGAAAAGGCGCCGATCAGAAAACGCAGCAGTAATAACATGCTGACATTGGGAGCGAAAGCCATCAGCGGCATCAGGAACGCCGAAACGAAATTGGAACGCAGCAGCATCAGACGCCTGCCGTAAACATCGGCGATAAATCCCCATACCGGCGACATCAGACAGAAACTGATAGCGCCCATGGCCATGAATTGCGCGACATACATATTGCGCGTCGTGTCGTCGGCAACTCCGAGTTTTTGAATATAAAAAGGGATGAAAGTAAGGCTCGAGCTGAAAGCGGCTATGGATAAAAACTGGCTTATCCAGATTATAAACAAATTCTTTTTCCAGTTTAACATGTTTTTTCCAATAAAGACGTTTATATTTAAAATACTGGTGTTATAGTTTTTTTACTATGGAATTTAATACTGAATTTATGTCGGATAGTGCTGTTATGGATAAAATACCGGCGGATGGGCTCCAAAAAGTGATCGATGATACCCTGACGGTGGAACTGCAGGCCTGTACTACCCTGGAATGCAGGGAACCGCGTTGCGGGCGCTGGGTAGTTTATAATATACCCTCGTTTGCACTGGTAACACGGGGTAAGGCAGTAACTGAGTTCAGGGATAAAACGCCGCTTCGGCGTTCTGAAGGCAGTTTATGCTGTCTTCCCGGCGGCGTGTGGCGCCGTACCATTATCTCCGAACTGGCAGGAGCCGATCTCTGCATGTGCCGTTGTTCATATATGGTTTTCAACGGCTTCAATTTGCTGTCGCTTTACGATATTCCCGATTTTTT
>JAQUOK010000379.1 GCA_028717165.1 Victivallaceae bacterium
ATATTTTCGTTGCCTGTTCATAACCGCGAACAACATGAAAATGATGAATGTCATCAGTCAGTTTACGGGCATTTATCAGAGCAATATTTTTCCTGCCTTCGTTATGGAGATATTGAACGGCATCAATAGCCGCATTATAAAAATCAATATTAATAAAATTCACATCGTGGTTCATCTTTTCTGAATGGAGATTGATGCATATGAAAGGAATCTGCCGCTTTTTCAGTTCCGCAATCAGTTCGTAAGCCGACCGGTCAGGCATAACGACAATAATGCCGGCAATATGGGATTGCGAAAACTGTTTCCATGAAAAACTATGAAACTTGTTATGCAATATCTGTACATTCCAGAAATGTTCATTACAAAATTTTTGGATACCGTCGAAGAGAAGGTAATGGGCTGGGCTTTGGCTTAAAGTAAGTTCTGTACCCAGCCTCGGCATTATGAGACCGATGGTTTTGTGGTTCGCTAATTGCAGGGCGTCCTGCGATACGTAAGTTCCCCGGCGGTTCCTGATCAAAAGTCTTTCTTCGGTAAGCACCTTAAGAGCGCGTTGGACTGTAACCAGACTTACGTTGAAGCTGGCGGTAAGTTTGTCCTCCGGCAACAGCCGCTCGCCCGGCCTGACATTGGCATTCATGATATCCTTGCGAATTATATCGGCAATCTGCTCATACAACGGAGGAGGATCGTTGCCGAGAGTATATTTAACCAGATTTTCCATTTTTACAATTTATTTTTTAATATTTTCACTAATACTTGCGTGCTATACATAGTACTATTATAATACTGACCAAACTGAATTGCAAGTGTTCTTCTAAAAAACGGCAGAAAAAAGTGCTTTTTAAGTTATGAGATACAGTCTCATAAGCGCCAGGGAATAACCTCGAAATTATTCTTTTGGGGAAAGATTTCAAGGAGTAAAACCGGATGCAACGGGCCCCGGCCCCAATTTCCTGACCTTCAAACCTTTTTAAGTTATTTAATCGTTACTGAAAACCCTTTTAAATAATTAGAGTTCAGTCACTTATTTTATCAAACGCCGGTTTTTTATTGCAAGCTTTTCAGCTTGTTCTTATATTTCTCATAAAAAAGGTGCTTTAAAAATATTTTCCCCGATAAAAGCTTACAGTCTCTTTTATCCATACTCTTCGTTAGTTTCAGCCTCGATTATGAAGCAAAATAGGCTTTTTCAGTAACGACTATTTATCTGCTTACGTAGCAAGCAGATAAATGATCAGAAAAATTTTTGTAAAAAAATTGGGGTGCGGGAAAGAAAAAAAAAGCTTTTTTCAAAAGGTGGTTTTGCCTTTCGCTCTGCTCAGGCTCCCCAAAGTGGTGTCTTACCCGCCTACCGAATTATGAGACTATTGTTTCGCAGTTCCCGCTCGCATTGCGGAAGGACTTTTTCCCATGAATTTTCTGAACAGTTTGTTGAAATGCTGCGAGTTCGGAATGCCGCAGCGCGCGGCGATTTCTTTTATTTTAATATCGGAATTCAGAAGCAGATAGCGGGCTAATTCCAGACGTTTTTTTGTCTGATAAGCAGTCAAGGTCATTCCATAATGTTCTTTGAAAAGACGCGCCAGATAGTTTTGGCTCAGCCCCGCCTGTCCGGCGATGGCCGGGATACTTAAAGGCGAATGCAGGTTCGCCTCGATAACAGCCGCCGCTCTTGAAACCGCAGTTTCTGAATTTGATTGAATGGTTCTTGCGCTATTACTCCTCTTTATTGAAAGCCGGCAGAACATTTGCACCAGGGTTGCTTTTGCCGCGCTTGCCGCGATCCGGTTGTTCTCTTTCAGTGAATGGAACTCTATAAGTTCCTGTAACTTTGCTTTTATGAGCTCATATTCAATATTGTTCTCCATCTGACAAAAAAGCGGCACTTCCAGTTCATGCATTCCGCAATCCAGGTTTTCGACCCGAAAATGAATGCAGTAATGATACCCGGGGCGAACCAGGTCGTAACTGTATTCCGTAAAACGCGGGATGATCGTCATGGCACCGGGCCTGAAACGGAAGATAAGCTTGCCTATTCTTATCGTTCCAGGATAATCATATAAATGTAAACTGAATGAATCCTGAGTATAATATTTTCGCAGAAAAGCTTTATCCTGGTGATAATAACGTCCGGCGGTAAGTATTCGGGGAATGAATTCAACAGGTAATTTTACAGATCCGTTTTCATTCATGTCAAACCTCCATTTTTGTTGAAAATATACCACTGATATTGATTTAATACAATTGTTTTAAGTTAAAAAAATAATATAATAGATTATATGCAGGCACTAATTAAACTATTTTATACAAGGACATCGGCAATGACTCCAAGAGAACATTTTATAACCGCACTCGAACGTAAAACTCCAAGCGGGAGGGTTCCGACCTTTGAATTAGTTTTTTTCCTTACGATGGAAGCGTTCGGGAAAGTACATCCATGCCATAGAAATTATTCGCAATGGGACCAGATGGAGGAAAGAGAACGCCAGCTTCACAGGAAAGACATGGCGCAATTATATATTGATACTGCTGAAAGATTCGAACACGGCGCCATATTTCTTCACCCGAATCCCGGCAGTATCGAGGAAAGCCTCCGTCTGGCTGAACTGGTCAGGGAGATCAGTGGAGACAAGTATTTTCTCCTGCTTCCTGGCGATGCGACGTTCGGGCTTCCGTCCGGCGACAAAATACTGGAGTTTTCCTGTAGAATGAGCGACGAACCCGGGAAACTGAAACGCGAAGCGGAAATTAATCTACAGACTTTTGTAGACAGAATGGAAAAAATAAAACAGTACGGCTACATTGACGGCTTTGCCATGTGCGCGGATTATTGTTTTAACACCAATCCGTTTATGAGCCCAATGCAGTTCGACGAATTTGTTACCCCGTATTTAATCAGGCAGATTCAGATATGCCGGGAATTGGGCTTTTACTCGATCAAACATACCGACGGCAATATTATGCCGATCCTTGATTCTCTCCTGGAAGCAAAACCTGATGCGCTTCATTCTTTAGATCCGCAGGGCGGCGTTGATATTGCCGAAATAAAAAAAACAGCGGGCAATCGGGTTTGTCTGATCGGAAATGTAAATTGCGGTCTGATTGATACCGGAACGCTGGAGGAAACTCTGGAATCGGCACGATATGCATTAAGGCATGGCATGCCCGGAGGCGGATATATATTTTCGACCAGCAATTGCGTTTATACGGGAATGAGTCTCCGGCGTTATGAAGCTATCCTTGATTTATGGCGGCGGGAAGGAAATTACAGTTAAAGCTTATCAACCAATAGCGGAAATGCGCTGACGCTGCATCGGCTGGAAAAATTCAGAGAGATTTATGATGAAATTCTCAGTCAAACCATCAATTCTTTGCCGAAAATAAAGATATTGCTAATTGCCCTATTCTATATCAGCCGTGATACTGCTGCTGCCTCTTTCAGAACGAAAGCGCTGAATCTCCCGCTTTATATAGCAGTTGTCCACGATATCCGTTGTGCTCAGGCTCAGCCCGCACAGGGTGTGCGACATTAGCTTGTAGAGAAAATGCAAGACGGCGTCCTTATGCAAATTCCGATGAAGCCCCTTTATATCCTTTATATTGTCATATTTACGCGATATGCCTGACTCCCCCAATTCAAGTCATCAGGGAAAAGCAAACATCCGCCGGAATGCCAATGCATTCCCGCCTTAATATGTTCTATAACCGCACGCTGGAGAGAGGTATCCTGAGGAACTCCGGCTAAATCATCTATTCTCTTTTGTCCGAAAATACGGAAGAATGTGCCGGAATCATTCGCCTCAGGGAGCGGGATGAGATAAACTTCTTTCAGAAAGCGGACGATATTGGATGATTCAGGAAGATAGCTTTCAAACTGATGGTCCAGAAACCAGGAGTTACAGGTAAACGCATTGATTTTGTGGTCAGGAAAGTATTTGCTGAAAAAAACCGGCGCTTCCCGGAACGCTTTTCCGCATTCTGAATAATCCATCGGCCCCGCTGCAGGAATATGAACATCAAGCGCCGAACTGCCATTGCTTAAAATTTGTTGCCATTCCGACTTCTTCAGTTTTATTCTGGCCGGCAATGCATGACCGTAAACGGAGATCGGATTGCCATGGATATAAGCGTTACCGATCCTGTATTCCGACTCCCAACCACTCTGCGGATCGAAAATATCATTAGTCCCTTCAAACTGCCCGTCCCCGCGAAAGCGCATGTTTTCACCCGCCAATACGACAACCTTCCGTTCATTTTTATGCCGGAATACGTGAAAATCGTATGGGAAGTGACTGAGCAGAAACTGTAATC
>JAQUOK010000380.1 GCA_028717165.1 Victivallaceae bacterium
TTCCTTTTTCTAAATATCGACAATTTCTATTTCGTTGCTGATCTCTCCTGTAATATTATTCTTTGCATCGACCAGTTGGAAAGTTAAAAAATATTTACCCTTGCTTATTCCGGATAACGTTAGGATAATATCCACTTTGTTATCATACTCTATATTGTCCAGCAAAGTTGAGCTTACCTTCCCGTTGGTTAACAGAATGCGGTAACGGTATTGTTTCGGGAACGGGAAATTATTTAAAATCGTAACAGGTACTTTTTCGCCCCGGTAAAATATATTCCCGGGGATGACAATATTAAAAAAACGCGGTACGGCCGCTTCTCTTAGGAAGCGGAGTTTATTGTCCAAATAAACGGAAAGCTGATAATTTGCGTATTTTCCACGGGGAAGAAAATAATCAAAAAGCACATCAGCTTTCTTTCGACCTTTCAACTGGTAATTTTTTTCGAAAATTCTGGTTTTATCGCCCTTGTTCTCAGGAGTTAGAGTTAAAACGACTTTCATCTGTTCCGCTTGTTCATCGTTGTTTGTATCAATACCGATAACGTTATTCAGAGCCGGCGCGAAAGCCAGTCTGGAAATATCGCGGATAGATATTTCCCCCAGGCCGGCCCAGTGCTCAAGTGGAACAAAAGCTCCAGGTGTATGAAAATTGCCGCCTTTAATCTGCGCCAGACTGGAAAGTTCCTGTTTCCCCGCTCTTCTTTCCCGGCACAGATTAAGGGAATATTTTTCACCCCATATAAACTGCAAAAACGGGATTTTAATCTCCGCGCACCAGTACGTATCAGCGATAGTTGATGCGGCCTGCCATTTGCAGAATGAAGCGGCCTGCCATTCGTTCTCAAATTCTTTTTCCACATTGAGGGTATTTGACACATATGCCGTATACCTTGTACCAAGTGAATTTAATATAAAATGATAATAGTTCTGGCGACATGCGTCCGGATTGAGAAATACTTCCACACAATCGTCCGTGTACACCATGCCGTTGGTTTCGGTTATCGCTTTTGCCAGGTTCTTTATATTGTTTTCAAAACATTTAAATGCGATATAAATGCTGCTTTCATCACGCCATAACCAAACCATGGTTTTTTGTTCCGGGGGAAGTTTACTTACCGGGAACTTATTAAGTACCATGGGAACAGTTTTTTGATAAAAAGCTTCATTTAATTTTCCGTCAATTTTAAGACTGTCCGCACAAAACGGTATCTGAAGCGGGGTATTGTCGGCAGAGGCTCTGAATATGAATCCCAATATAAAAATTAATGATAACAGATATTTCATTATATTTCCCTCAAGTTGTAAATTGTTACGGTCCCAGCAACGATAAGCCGGCCTGGAAAAATTTAAAATTTCCCGTCGGCTTTTACTTTGAAAGCAACAACACTCATTTGTTCCAAACTTGCTCCATTATTTCTGTTAATTTTTTATGAAATTTTTGTGTATCTTGAGATAATTTTGTCTTAAACGGTTTATAGTCAATACACATTGGCTGATAAAACCAGATGTAATCATAATTTTCGGATAGTGCTCTGAGAAACGGCGTAAAATCTTCAAGAGACTGAAACGGATTGGGAACACCGGCAGATTTTTTGGGCCACCCGCTGATTTTGGATACGTCATCCCAAACCGTAATGGTCCCGCCAAGTTTAAAATTAACGGGAAAACGTCTAAGCCACGCTGAATAGCTTAAGTTTCTTTTGGCCAGCTTATTTTTCAATCCTTCCAGGGATGGGTTTACATAGTTGATGGAATTTTCTCCACCCTCCACCAAAACTAACGAGATACATTTCTCCTTTGCCCTCGTGAGCATCCCCTGGGCAATGTAATCGTAGGATGTATAACAAGGAATCCCGCGGTTATACTTTACCTTGTGAAAATCCAGAAAAAGAGTAATTATAACGACATCCGGATATTCTTTCGATGCTATTTCCACCATATGAGCCCCTATTTTCAGAAGACCTTTAATTATTTTTTCAACTGGCTCATTGTACTGGGCGGCTATCTGTGATACATCATACACTTTACGCCCGGAATGGTAGTCTTCAAAGTCAAGTACAATCCCTGATTTCATCGCCTTACTGAATTTCAAGGCGCATTCCCAGATGCGGTAAAAATCAGTTAATGCTCCTGCCTGGTCATAGATATCTATAAGATTGATTTTACGGAAATAATACGTACTTTGTTTTCGTGCTATAGAAACCGGCACTGCCCGGTCGGGAACAGCATCCATATCCGCGGCTTCAGGTTTAATTTTATTATATACATGTTTCATCTTGCGTTGATAAATGCGGTTTAAATTCACCCGAGGCCATATGGCTTTTCCGGTAACAGACTTGAATTCCGAAGCTTTGTCCAAGAATATTTTCTCCGGCGGAATTTTCTGGGCGGAATATATGTCAACTACGTTTAAGGCTATTCCGTCGAATGGAGAATCGTTAAAAAGTTTTACGGCATCGCGGGTAATATCGAGCAGGGGGGTACTGCTTATTTGTTCATCCATTGAGGTTGTCATTAATAGATAAGGCTTAGAATTAGTTTTAATGGAATTCGCAGTTACTAATATAGGACAATAATATATCTTTAAGTTTTTAATAGAACCATTAAAATAGCGTTTTTTCCCAGGGACGCCTCCAATATAAAACTTTTCTGAGGAATTAATTATATTTCTGTTACGGGTCTTAACTATTTTGGCAAGGGAAGAATTAACATAAAGAGATGCGAATTTGCAATCCTTCACGAAAGTAATTTTTGTCCAGTCGTTACAGGGAAAAATACTGCCTTTTGCAACGTTAATAATTTCATTATTTTTAGCAGAGTGCGCTGTTCCATATCTGATATAAGCGTTTATCCCGTTGCTTCCGACTATATAATAAATGGCAAAACTTGAAGATGGCTCCCAGTATTCTCCGCTTTGACCAATTAAGAGACGGAAATTTGTTAATCCTTCCTTTTTAATATTTGAGCCCGGTTTTACAAATATTTCAACAGAAAATTCACGTCCCAGAGAAAGCGTTGAATTAAACGGAATTTCGATATAATCATTGATTCCATCAAAAGAAAGGTAACTTTCGTTATTTGCATCTTTTGCCCATTTAGCTCCATGTATAATTCCGTTATTTCCATTACCAGATTTGTCTTTTAACAGGTTCCCCGTGCCTTCAGAGAAGTCATATTCGGCTACCAGAAACTTTTGGGTATTATCAGACTTTTTACCGGGTGATAACACCTTCAGGGGGGCAGCCGGCAAACTGTAGCAAACGGCCAATATCAATACTATGGTTAAGAACGATTTTTTAATTGTTTTACTGGGGTATCCCCTTGACAACAGTGGATACAACATGTAGTGTTTTCAGATGAAAAACTACCCCAGAAATATCTTTGAGTTTGACAAGTTTTTTAAATCTGAAAAAACTTGTGTCGAATATCTTGCCAGTATCCGCTGGCCAGATGGATTTAATTGCCCGAAATGTAAAGGAACCAAGCATTGGCAAACAGGAAGTGGACATATGATGTGCGCTATATGTAATCAACGTGCGTCTGTAAAGGCCGGAACAATATTTCAAGATTCCAGAATACCGCTCCGGGTCTGGTTCATGTCTGCATGGTGGATTGTTGGACAGAAAAACGGATGTAGCGCCAAGGGACTGCAAAGAACTCTTGGGCTTGGCAGCTACGAAACCGCTTGGACCATTCTGCATAAGTTTCGCAAGGCTATGGTCTTTCCCGACAGGAAACCCCTTTCCGGTATGGTTGAGCTTGATGAAACATATATTGGAGGCAAAAAGCCAGGAACGCGCGGGAGAGGAGCAGAGGGCAAAACGGTCGTAGCAGTTGCCGTCGAAGACAAAGGGGAAGAAGGCTTTGGCCGAATCCGGCTTGAAACTATTGACGATGCATCTGCTAAAAGCCTTGAGACATTTCTCAAAAATAACGTTGAAAAAGGGAGCGGCATCCGAACTGATGGCTGGACATCCTATGCCGGAATTGATAAATATAAGCATTTTCCAACGTCTAAAGAGCTTAAACTTGTCAACAGAATAGCCGCACTCCTCAAGCGATGGCTTATAGGAACACATCAGGGGGCAGTAGCTCATGAACATCTCCAATCTTATCTTGACGAGTTTGTTTTCAGGTTCAATCGAAGAACCTCACGATCAAGAGGATTACTCTTCAGAAGGCTTCTTGAGAACGCCATGAGTACTCCTCCGTTTACATACAAAGAAATCATAAAACATGTGGGGAAACACAAGCGGTAGTGGTCACTGCCGTCAAGGGGATACCCCAGT
>JAQUOK010000381.1 GCA_028717165.1 Victivallaceae bacterium
TATGGCTACAGGGATTACGAGTATATGCGATTGAAAATATTCGATCTGCCAAACGTCAGATTCAAAGATGAGATTTGAGCATGTTTTTTCACAAAACGACGAAGAGACGTATTAAATCAATTTTTTCCCGCTAAAAAATGAATGTAAGATTTCTTAGCTTCATTCAATCCTTTTTTTTCGGCATTTCTAACCTCAAACTGTTAAAATCAATAAAACCCCTTTAAAAATAGCTCTAAGTGCTAAAATTATCCAGCAACTCATTATTTTTAAGTTCAAAAACAATCGAAAAAATGCTAAATATGGGGTCTGACCCCGGGTGCTACCGGGTGCTACCCCGGGTGCTACATGACCATTATAAACACTCGTCCAATCGTTGCCCGACCGTTATATGGTTCCAACCATTATGACTCGGACCTAAGATCAGGTTTCGCTATCGAGCTCTGCTCCGTTGGTTTCGCGTTCCTCTTCCATATGACGCTTTTTTCTTTGCCCAACAAAAGTTCTGATATGTTTTTCGAAATTAGGATTTCTTCTTTGAAGTTTCCATTACGTTTGAGCGCAATCTCTATTAGCATAATAATTTTGTTTTTATTCTTTTGGTAAATTATTTTTTTTACACCATAGGCGCTGTGCCCACACAAGCCGGATATTACCAGATAATCGTCGTTACCTTTTCTGGTTTCAATAACTTTCAAATTGAAAATATATTTTTTTTCCAAGATCATACCATTATTATCGCATCCACTTGATAATATTCCAGCAAAAAAGATTATAATTTGAGATATTTTTCTATTCCACAACGCCATGATTACTGCCTCCGTTTCTTTCAATAATATTATGTGTTCTGCGTAATACGCTAACTTCTTTATAATTAACGACTTTTGACTCGTTTTTTCTTGAAATTTCCTCCTGGTGATGTTATATTGTAATGTCTTGCCTGACAACAATTTAACCATCCACAAGGAGGAAAAAATGATGCAGAATTCACTGTTTTATGACTACTACGCGCTGATCGATTCGTGCTCATTCCTGAAAAAATACGATGCACTTTTCCGCGCCTTCGATCTGATCTACGACCAGCCGGACTTTCCCGAAGTCGGCCGCCATGGGTACCGGCGTTCGGCTTACTACAAGGCGTTTCTCTACAAACGTTCGGCCAATCTGAAATACATTTCCGACCTGGTCCGCGATCTGGAAAGCCGTCCGATTCTTGCCGAAATGTGCGGTTTCAACGCCGGGCGGATTCCCGACGCATCCCGCTTTTCGCGCTTCCTTACCGACACCAACAACTCTGAAATCGAAGACTTGTTTCATACCTCTGGCCAGTTGCTGGTCGAAAAAGGCGTCGCCACTTTGGACGTGATCATGGCCGACTCCAAGCCGATCCAGGCTAACACGAAGCACAACAATCCCAAAAATCCCAACCGCAAACTCGACAAGACCGTCAAGATCAAGCGCAATCCCGCCGCGACGCTCAGTTACTATTCCTATCTCAAACAACCGTTCGGCGATAAGAAAAAAGAGTTTACCTGGTTCTGGGGCTACCGTACCCACGTCCTGCTCAGCGGCGAAGGTATTCCCCTGGTCGAAGTCACCTTGCCGAACAACCGCACCGATGGTAAAGTAGCCAAGGCGTTGCTGAAAAAGTTCGTCCGGATCTACGGTCAGAAAAAGGGGCGCATTTTTCTCGGCGACGCCGGATACGATGACCGCGAACTCTACAACTTCATTGTCGAAAAACTTAAAGCCGAACCGTTCATCCCGTTGAACCGCCGCAATCAGCAGCCGGACAAAACCATGGGGCCGCACGGACTACCGCTGTGTCAAGCCGGTCTTGAAATGAAATTTGCCGGCATCAGCCCGGACGGAGCCAGAACCCGCAAAAAATTTCGTTGTCCGATAATCGCGGGCAGCAGAAAGGAAAAATCCAAACTTCCTGATCAATGTCCGATCGCCCATGACCATTTCTGTACCGGCAAATGCTACGGCTGTACCGCCTATATCGACATTACCGATGATCATCGCAGCCAGGTGCCCAGAGAGTCGAAACGCTTCAAGGACACCTATAAATGCCGGACTGAGGCGGAACGTTATTTCTCCCGCCTCGGGCCTCGCGAAGTCGAGGAGATGTCGCAGTATAAATACCGCGCCGTCCGCAACCAGATGACCATTGCGCACTTGACTTTGAGCTTAACCGCCGTCGCTGCCGCACTGGTACTGGAACAACCGGACAAGGTACGCTGCTACAAAACTTTTGCCGACGCCGCTTAAGCTTCGTCATAAAAAAGTAAAATTGTCAAACAACTCGCATTTTTTCAAATGCCGGGCTTTTCACGCCCAAATTATCAATTTTTTTATTGAACATCGAACATCGAATGATTAATTCCCAAACTTCTTCGATTGGCTATTTCCTTGTTGGTTATTGGATATTCAATTTTTCCCTATTTCGCACGAGTCATTTATCCATAAATTCCAGTGAAAAACCCGAAAAATAAGCTTGACCGCTTAACCGTCAAAGATATACCCTGCATTAAAAGCATTGATGCCGGTATAGTTTCCGCGGAATATTCCACAAAACTATTTTTACTCAGCCAACCCCAGAATTCGGCTACCGGCGACTACCGGGGTCGGGCTACCGGGGTCTGACCCCGGCTGAAACCCCGGCTGAACTGACTTTGTCCTGGCTGGGACGGAGCGTGGCGCAGTCAAAGCGCTGGTCGCTCGTGCAGTACGAACGGAAGTAATCGCGCAGCTTGTTGTGCTTGAAACAGCACCGCTCTCGTTAAGCGTGGTCCTCCCAAATGAGCAAAGCGAGTTTTTTTTGAATGGTTGTCCGCCGCAACTCAGTGCGTTTCAGGTGTTCTTACCGGTTTGAAATAATCTATGCTTCTTTGACCTCGACAGTTTCAAACGAACGCCAGCCGGCATCGGCAAAATCGGCCGGTCCATTCCGGATTTTTCTCAGAAACGCCGCCTGAGAAGTAATACTCGTGCGGTGATATTGCGGATTATCACCGCCGGCGTTTTTTCCGCTCCACATGACGCTGCCCGCATGAAATAATATATCGATGTGGTGGGGCAGAGTATGCCAGGTGGTCAGCATCATCCCGAAAGCGTTTTGCTCAATGGCGATTTCGCCAAGGGCATCAATGTTCGGTGCATCGTGCCAGGGGGCGACAACCACATCGAAACCATGTTCCATAAAATGCTTTACGGTCGCGTTTTGGGTTTTATCCTGAATTCCGTACTGCCAGTCGGCGATGATGAAATCCCTGGACAGCAGTTCCAGCGCTTCGTGGGTACGCTGGTCGGCCTGGCTGAGTGCAATATAGCCATTCCAGCGGGAAACGTCAAGCAGCGCGTCCCCCCAGATGAAAGGTCTGACGCCCCGGCTTTTCAGATCGGCGTTGACGGTATTGAGATATTCGGCCAGTAATTCTGTCGGGTCATGCTGCCGGCAGGCGTCACAGGTGGCGTGGGAATACGCTTCGTCGCAGCCGAGATGAAAATATTCGGCTTCCCCGAAAAATTCGATTAATTCCCGGCGTACTGCCGCGAGCAGTTTCAGGGTTTCCGGATTACTGAGACACCAGGTCCAGCCGTCCGGCTCGAACAGCGGTTCGAGCAGCGGATTCTGGTCAAGAACCACATGCCGGCCGCACCGTACCCGCGACGAGGTCGCATGCCCCCAGTGATTGAACATCGGAACCGGCTTCATACCCAAATCCCGGATCAGTTGCAGCAACGGTTTTAACTGAGCTTTGGAATAGGCCTGCGGCCAGGAAAGTTCCGGCAGCGCATCCAGTTTCAGCATTCCCCAGAATTCGAGCACCACATGGGTATATTTATACATGCCGAGCAACTGAATGCTTTTTTTCAGGGAATTCAGATTCGTTTCCGGGAAAACGCACAAATGCGCGCTTCGGAATTTCATCAGCGGATAGTCCTGAATTTCCGCCCAGGGAATCTGAAAACCGCTGATCTCACGAGTGCCGGGCCGGGCGTTAAGCATCTGGAGCATGGAAAGCCAGGCCTGGCGTAACGCCGTTTCATCCGCCGCTGCCGCGGCTATGCCCCGGCCATCGATTTTCAGGGCGTAAGTTGATTTTTCAGCCAAATCCGGCAGTACCGGGGGAAGCGCCGCCGTCAGCGTAAAGGTGTTTTCGGGCTGGCCGGCGGCGGCATTTACCGTAACTGTACCGGTCCCGCTGGTAAAGTTCCGCCAGGTTTCGGCAAAAAAACCGGCGCATCGCGCCTTTTCCGGCAGCCTGAGAACCTGCGGCCCGCTGATCTGCAAAGTTCCTT
>JAQUOK010000382.1 GCA_028717165.1 Victivallaceae bacterium
TTGCGATTTTTCCGGCTTCCAGTTCCTCGGCGCGTTTGATCAGCCTTGCGGCCTGTTCCCTGAGTTTCTGCGCTGTTTTTTGATTTGCAGTCATGGTTACACCTCGTCGCAAATATAGTAAGGATAACCTGGAGTACAGCTCGATTCGCCGCTTAAGCAATTATCGTATTCGGAGCAGTCTATGTAATTGGGGGCGGCAACTTGATTTGAAATAAAACCGCAGTTTTGATTATTAAAAGCTGAACAACTTGTAAATGTTGCTTCGCCATAGTCGTATTGATTTCTCCCAAACCCGAATCCTCCGTTTTTGGCGACACAATTTATCAAATCCGTTTGATTTGCACCAGAACGTACTCCATATATAAACCCAAAGTATGCGCAGCCGTCAGCTATGCAGTCAGTGGCGGTTATATCACCGCTGTCAAAGAAAAACCCACAGTTGCCGCAGTTATTTGCAAATGATGCGGAAATAGCGCCCCTTATCATATAAGCATTCCATACGTTATTAGCTATGCAATTGTAAATAACGCCATCATCCGCAGTAGCAAGGAAACCGTCTGCTTTCAGGCCGGCTGAATAATTAATGCGTTCCGCGACACAATTTTCAATATTTAAACATTGATAGAAGTATAATTTTCCTATATCATTAACCGTACAACCGTCAAGATATCCTACTCTATAAAAACCATATCCTGAACAATTTTTAAGATTTACCGCAAGGACTTTATTTGTAGAATTTCCGGTAATGCCTGAATATACAGTGTCTTCGCCATCCAGCCAGACCGCGCCGCTGCCGGTATCCGCGCCGTGCAGATAAGCGCATTCCGGCAGGCTTATCCCGGCCGGATAACAATCATCTTCCCCGTACCCTTTGATCTGAATTTCCGTATTGGGATGGGCGTTGGCGGCGGCCTGGATGTTCGTATAGGCGTTTTCCCAGCTTGAGCCGTTCCCGGCGCCGACCGCGTATTTATCGACGTAAATAATCCTGCGCCCCTCAAAGTCATAACAACCGCATGGGCACTGCTTGGCAACCGCGACATTTCCGTTGCCCCCCAGCGCTAATTCTCCGTTTGGCGTATACCATAACATTAATCGCAGGCTCCTATAATGAATATCCGTCCTGATACCGGTTCCCGGCTGAAGCCGGTTATTGCGCCGTCCGCGAACTTTACCCGCGAAATCAATATCTTTTCCCGCTCCGCTTCCCAACTTTGTTCCGTCGTGTATTTAACTATCGAATTTGATGAACTTGTCAGGTTTCCATCATCATCGTAAAGCCCAATGCATCTCAAGTAGATATAAGCGTCGGCGCTAATCGTAAATTCTCTTGCCGCAACCGCGGCCAAGGCTAATTTATTGACCGCTACCTTTCCGCAATATTCGGAATCCTCATCCATGCCGTCAACGATTTTTATTTTGTCGGCAGCCGTCCGGATTACCTTAAAATAGCCGTTGTAGGCGTCGCCGGTTTCCTCCGCCTCCTCAGCGGCGGGGTCTTCCAGGTGCAGTTGAGTTCCCAGGGGGCCGCGCTCCGCGAGTATATCCTCGGAGTCGGTTATCCGGAGGGACTTGACTTCCCGTTCCAGCGTTTTAATTCTTTCGAGTATATTCATCAATCCTCCTGCGTTCCGCCGAGTTCCCAGTTCGCCCATGTGCCGCCGCACTTGACCGGATCCCAAAGGGCGCCCCAGGCGTAACCGAACGTCCTGGTCACTTTGACATATTCCTTGCCGTCATTCGTGTAGCTTTCCAGCTCTTGCCTGAGCAAGCGCCATTTGCCGGAGACGCCGCCGTTATAAACTTCCAGTGCGGCGGGAAAGCTGCCGTTCACCCCGTGAAAACGATGCAGGTATTTCGGGGATTTTTCCGAATAGAATACTACGATAAAATGCCGCCATTCGCGTTTTGTACCGATCAGGTTTATCGGCGGGTGGCTTGCGGCTTTGAACGGCGACTCCGCGTAGCCGGCGGAACCCAGGAGCTCCTCATCACTCGCATAATTTTTATAAATAAAATCTTTCTCGACGGCTGTATTGCCGTAAATATTCAGCGCGCCGGCGGCAACGTCGGTTTTCGTCGCACGGCGGACGCCCCAGAGTTTGGGCGGATAATAAAGTTCCCGGTCTTCATACTTCCACTCGTATCTGTCGGTGATCTTGTTACCGGCGTTTCCGAGAATGCCGGCATTTTCGTCGGGCTCGGCCTCGATCGCGAGAATGTAATAGCCAGGAGCCAGTTCGTTTTTTTCAACGCCGGACACGTAGGCGGCTTCCGGCGTCCAGCCCGCGACGTCGCCGACTTTCGGGACGTAATCAGCCAGTTCGCTTTCCAGGAGATAATATTGTATTGTATAGGTGCCGGTGTTTTTGTCTTTACGGACTCCGCTGGAACCGACTATTCTTTTGCTGTCGCTCATCTTATCCTCCCGCCAGATTAGCGTTGAGTTTTCGCAGTTCTATATATATTTTGTCCAGGGCTTTCTGGTTGTCGGTGTTGCCGGCCTGCATAGCATTGGAAAGCTGTCTGAGCTCACGGCCGAAGACATCGGTTTCCTTTTTAATGCTGAACATGTCCGGCAGCAGCCGCGCCAGTTGCTCCATGGCGGCGTTGCCCCGCAACTGCTCCAATGAAAGCGGTACGGCCTGGCCGTTGATATAACCGTTGCCCCCGTTTTGCCTGGAGCCGGGCCGCGCCGGGGAAAGAACGATCGGATCGAATTTCGGGCCGGCGGTCAGGTTTTCGACTATTTTGTCGACGGCGGGATTTGTCTTTATCTCATTCCAGACCGCCACAGTCCGGCCCATGGCGCCGCCGGTTTTTCCCAGAAGCTCCAGTTCTTTTTTCCAGCTTTCCAGGTATATTGAAGTCGTGGTCGCCATCTTCCAGCTTCCTTTGGTTCCAGCCGGAGCCAGTTGCTGCTTGGCGCTGTCTTCGGTTATTTTATCACGATCTTTTTTCCACGCGTCAAGTTTCGCGATCCCGGCGGCTGTCCAGGTATACGATCTCTGCATGTAATAACCGACACCGACAAGCGAATTGGCGATCAACTTCGCAAACCATACCAAACCCGGCAGAATAGCATCATTCCAGAGAAGAATAAGCGGATCGGTTATAAGCGCGCCGAGCAGCAAACCGCCGTTTTTGAAAATCGAGTCGAAAGAAACGCTCATTTTTGCCGCGAAAGCGCCGGTCACAAGATCGACCAGGTCAAGCGCGAGCGCCTTGCCGAGTTTCGGGATATCGCCTTTGACGGCGTTCCAGCCGTCGGTGATCGATTTGACGATATCGGCGCGGCGTTTCGGGTCCATCAGGTTGTCGATGACGCGCCCGGCGGTTTCGACGCCGGCGGCGAGTTTCGCGCCCCATCTGTCCCAGGGCAATGTGGCCAGCTTGTCGCCGATGGAGGTGACGATCCCGGAAACGCTCCGGACGATCTTTGTCGCAAACGGCAGAAATTTTTCACCGGCATTGGCGAAAGCGCGGAAAACCGAGTCTTTCAGGTCGGAGACCGCGCCCTCGTAGGTGCCGGTCCCGATCCGGGTCGCCATGCCGCCGAAGCGGTTTTTCATCAGCGCGAGTATTGAGGTCATCAGCTTGCCGGCGCTCTCGGCGGCGACCGCGCCGGATTTTTCAAACTTGATCCCGAACAATTTCAGGTCGCCGCGCGTAATGCCGATCCGGGACGCCGATTCCAGCGCTTCTCCGGCCCGGCCGCTCCGCGCGAAGGCCAGCATCTGGACAACTTCCTCGAGCGGTTTCTTGAAGCCGGCGGCGGCATCCATGACGGTCGAAAGAAATTTCTTTGAGCTTATCTTGAACGCCTCCATCAATACCCCGGCCTGGACGGTTTCGCCGAGCTGGAACGGCTTGCCGGCGGAGGCTTTGGTCAGGAAATTATACAGGCCGCCTTTTTTCATTACGTCAAGCTGGACTTTGTACCTTTCCATTTCACCGGCCGGGCTCAGGGCCTTATGCGCGGCGAAAACGCCGGCGGCGCCGCCGAGGAGCAGCTTGAGTCCGGCCATCGGCAGGCTGCGCAATCCGGAGGCGATTCGGCCGACCAGCCCGAACGCCATCTGCAAGCCGCCGACAAAAACCCCGCTGATCAGGCCGCCGATCCGGATCACCGAAGACGCCACGCCGCCGAAGGCATAAGCGATCTTGCCGACGCCGCGCGCCGCTATGGAATTGGACAAGCTCAGGCGGTTGTCGATATCCCGGCCCAGGCCGCGCACTTTTCGCGCGACTTCGCTGGTCTTCGCGGTGAATTTCAATGCTAAACTGTA
>JAQUOK010000383.1 GCA_028717165.1 Victivallaceae bacterium
ACCGAGTGAAAATCGTTTGCTCACCTCAATCCGCGGCGCCGTATGGTTCAAGATCAGATTCAGGGGAATCGCCGGGCATAGCGGCCAGGCCGGACAAACCAAAAGCGCTTTGCTGACGGCCCGCGACGCCATCGCCATACTTGAGAAATATCACGCTGAATTGCTGAAATCTTCTCGCGGTTTCAAAATCTTTGACACCTATCCTAATCCGATGCCGATTACCTTCGGCAAACTTCAGGCCGGGAACTGGCCCGCCGCCGCGCCGAATACCGCCGCCTTGGAAGGCGTACTCGGTTTTCTGCCCAATAAAAACAAAGAGGATATATGCCGGGAAATGCAGGCCGCGCTGTTAAACGGCGGACTGGCTGAAGACGATTTTGATTTGACGTTCATGTACCGCCATGACTGCAGCGTACTGGCGCCGGAACATGAATTCCCGCAAATGCTGCTGAAAAATGCCGCTGCCGCAGGTCATCCGCTTGCCGTTGACGGTATGACCGCTTCCTGCGACGCCTGGTTTTATAACAACCAGTTGAATATACCGACTTTAGTTTTCGGCGCCGGCTCATTGAAAGTCGCGCATTCCGTCAATGAATGTATCGCGGCTTCCGATATAGGCCGGGCGGCTGAAATACTCGTGAATTTCATCATTGAATATTGTGAAGCAAAATAAGGTAATATGCCATGAAAGCATTAGTTAAAACCCAAAAAGGCAAAGGGTTTATCGAACTCAAGGAAATGCCGGAACCCCGGCCGGGTTCTGGAGAAGTGCTGATTGAAGTAAAAGCCGCCGGTATTTGCGGAAGCGACCTGCATGTTAAAAATGATTGTTTCCCATACTGGCCGCCGGTTATTCTCGGCCATGAATTTTCCGGCGAAATTATCGAACTGGGGCCGGACTGCAAATATTACAAGCTTGGTGAGCGCGTGGTCGGCGAACCGCATACGCGGCACTGCGGCGTTTGTTATCTCTGCCGCACCGGCAATGTCCAGATCTGCCCGGAAAAACGCAGTCCCGGCTGGGGAATCCACGGCTGCATGACCAAATACCTGGTAATGCCGGAACAGTTGCTGCACCGTATTCCGGATTCAATGGATTATGATACGGCCGCCGTAATTGAACCCACGGCCAATACCGTTCATGACGTTATCGAAAGAGCGGGGATTGTGGCGGGCGATTTTGTCGTGGTTATCGGGCCGGGGCCGATCGGTTTGCTGGCCGGACTGACCGCTAAAGCCGCCGGGGCCGGGCACGTGGTCATGGCCGGGGCTCCGCCGGACGAAGGGTTAAGGCTGGATAAAGCCCGCGAACTGGGTTTCGATACCGTATTGAATGCCGGCAAAGATAATGTTGCTGAAACGGTAATGGAACTGACGCGCGGGATCGGCGCTGATCTGGTGATTGACTGTTCCGGCGCGCCGGCGGCGATTGCCGGTACTGTCGATCTGGTGCGCAAAAAAGGCAAAATTTGCGCCATCGGCCTGACCGGCGGCAAAAAAGTTGAATTCCCATGGGAGAAAGCCGCTTTCAAAGTGATAGATATTCATTTTTGTCTCTCAACCAGTTATACCAGTTGGGACCGGGCGATCAACCTGGTCGCGTCCGGACTGCTGCCGGCACAAAAAGTCATTACCCACCGCCTGCCGTTAACGGAATGGGAACGGGCCTTTGCCGAACTCGAAGCGCAAAAAGCCTTGAAGGTAATTCTGTATCCGTAATGATTTGAAACTTTTAAGAAAGGAAATTGGGCTATGAACAAGAAAGGATTCGGGATGCTCGGAGCGGGCATGATTTCAGGCCTGCATGCGGACGCCATCCGTAAATCAGCGAAAGCGGAACTGGTCGCGGTTTGCGATGTCAACGAAGCAAACGCCAGGAAACTGGCGGAAAAATTCGCGCCGGAAGCCGCTCTTTACACTTCATTTGAAGAGATGCTGAAGGACAAACGGGTTGAGGTGATCAATATTGTCACTCCCAATCATTTGCATACGGAATTTGTCTTGAAAGCCGCCGCAGCCGGTAAACACGTCTTGTGTGAAAAGCCGCCGGCGATGTCGCTGGCGGAAACCGACCGGATGATCGAAGCCTGCCGAAAGGCCGGGGTTAAATTCGGTATTTTTGTCCAATGCCGGATGCGGGAGCCGATGCGTTTTATCAAAGCTGCCCTGGACGGAGGAAGGTTTGGCAAAGTACTCCGGGTCGATGCCGTCATGAAATGGTTCCGCCCGGCCGATTATTACAAAATGGATGCCTGGCGTTCGAACCGCAAATACGGCGCCGGAGTAACCATTCAGCATGCGTTTCATTATATCGACCTTTTGCAGTATCTAATGGGGCCGGCGGCAAATGTTTACGCGGAAATGCGCAACCTGGCGCATCCGGAAATAAAACTCGAAGATACTCTGGACGCCGAAATTACTTTCGCCAACGGGGTAAAAGGATTTATTCAGGCCAGTACCGCTTTGTGGCCGGGGAATGACGTCCGGATCGAGATTTACGGTTCGGACGGCAGCGCGATCATGGAAGGGGCCGCGTTCAAGCTCTGGAAATTTAAAGAGGAAAGACCGGAAGATGAAAATATCCGGCAATCCGGCGACGCGACTCAGGCAACCGCCGGCAGCGACCATGCCGCCTTGCCCAGTGAAGACCATCAATATGTGATTGATGACTGTGTTGACGCCATTACAGCCGGCAGGGAGGTTTGCATTCCGTGTTCCGCGGTGCGTCCCTCGCTCGAAATAGCGCTGGCCATGTACCAGTCCGATAAACTCAAATCCGAAATCACGCTGCCGATCAACGAAAAAGGGATTTGGGATTAACCTTGCATTGAGCCGGTTCAGGATTTACTTTATACTGTTTCAGGTTGAATTATTAACCTTTTATTTGTTCGGAAAACGGTGTAGCCGCCCCTGTCTCCAGGGGCGCAGTTGTCTGACGCACGGCTGGGGACAGCCGTAGCAACTACACCTTGAAAATTTAGTCAAAAGTTTTTAACATATGACGTTAATTATTAAATTTTCAGACTAATTAAAGTATACTATTAGAATTAAACAAAAATCAGGTAAAAAATAATGAAATATCTTCGTTTTAAAGACGCGCAACATCCTGACGGCTGTCTGGGACAGCTCGAAGGCGACACCGTAAAAATATTGAAAGGATGCATTTTCGCGGGAAATCTGCAGGAAACCGGAGAATCAGCGGCATTAGACTCAATAGAAAGTTTTTTGCCGCCGGTGGATTCCCCGAATATTATCGCGATCGGCGCTAATTACGTCGACCATTGTAAGGAATGCGACGCCAAATTGCCCGAAAATCCACTGGTTTTCATCAAAACCACCAATTCGCTGACCGCACACGGCGAAAATATCGTATTGCCCCGTAACAACCCCGATGAGGTTGACTACGAAGCCGAACTCGCGGTAGTTATCGGCAAAACCGCGAGTTATGTTTCGGAAGCGGACGCCATGGATTATGTTCTCGGTTTCACCTGCGCCAATGACGTCTCAGCCCGGGACGTCCAGTTGAAAATTGATTCGCAATGGGCGCGCGGCAAATCATTCGACTCTTTCTGTCCGCTGGGGCCGTATCTGGTTACCGGGATCAGGGACGTTGAAGACCTGCATGTCAAACTGCGCCTTAACGGCGAGCTTATGCAGGATCAGCCGGTTTCGGATATGATCTTCAGTATTACTCGGGTGATCGCGCATCTGTCGGCGGGAATAACCCTGCTGCCGGGAACGGTAATCCTGACCGGTACCCCCGCCGGGGTGGGGATGGCGCGGGATCCGCGGCGTTTCCTGCGCAGCGGTGATGTCGTTGAAGTGGAAATTGATCAAATCGGAGCGCTCCGCAACCGGGTAGTTGCTCATTCGTGAACGTTTAATATTATTTTATATTTTGCTTTTAAACCTGTTAACCGGGATATTTTTTTATGGAAAAGCTGACGCTAAAGCCAGTTGAAGACTGCAAATATGATATTGTTTCGCTTGGAGAGATCATGCTTCGGTTTGATCCGGGAAACGCCAGAATACATACCGCCCGTGAATTTAAAGTCTGGGAAGGCGGCGGCGAGTATAATGTGGCGCGTGGTTTGCGCCGCTGCTTCGGACAGCGCGCGGCGGTGGTTACCGCGTTCGCGGATAATCCGGTCGGAAGATTGCTGGAAGACTTTATTCTGCAGGGCGGTGTGGATACTTCACTGATTAAATGGGTTCCTTATGACGGTATCGGCCGCACTGTGCGTAACGGTTTAAATTTTACTGAACGCGGGTTCGGCTGTCGCGGAGC
>JAQUOK010000384.1 GCA_028717165.1 Victivallaceae bacterium
GTTGTTGCCCTGGGCTAAGCTGAATATCCCTTCCAGGGATAAACGTATTAACCTGCAAATCGACCTTAAATTAACACGTATGTCCATTAGGGGAAAATATCGTTTAAAAAACCTGAGCATGATGGTAATTATAATCCTATTTTGTCAGAAGAACAGATAGAAGGTATAGTTGAAGAAATCCTACCTACAGAAATTTAAACCAACCCTATTAAAAGAGTTGAGAATTGTTCCTATCGCCGACTTAATACAGCACCTTAAGGTGATAAAATTTGATATTACTTATTTTAAAAGCCTCGCTTTTCGAGAGCGGTACTGTTCTTCGAGCCGTCAAGAGGCTCGACCAGCGTTCCGCCGCTGTACCTCCCGATACGTCGGTTTCGTTATTTGTTTTATTTTTTTATCTCACAACTCACAATTTTCCTCACCGAATTTCCAATAATTATTTTTTTCGCCTGTTTAAGGTCATCTAAATATAAAACTTTTTCTTCCGCGTTCAGTTCTTCCAGCATTTTAGCGCGCCATATTCCGGGCAGCAAGCCGCAGGTCAAAGGCGGCGTATACCATGCGCCGTTTTCCGCTTGAACAAAAATATTGGAAATCGCGCCTTCGCAGATTTCACCGCGTTCGTTGGTGAAAATGACTTCGTCATAACCTTCCGCAACAGCCTTTTTGAAATGTTCGTCGTAAAAATCGCGCCGGGTGGTTTTATGCCGCAAAAATATATCAGCGGAAGAAACGCGTTCCTCTGAAATTTTAACCTTCGCCGGTTCCCGGTTCCAGCCGGTTTTTTCCAGCGGGAACGCCTGCAGTTCGAGTTTACCCGTGAAATCCAGCAGCAGCCGGATACGGCTTCTGCCGGGAGCGCCGGTCGCCAGTCCGGCAATCTGCTTAAATACGAACTTTCCGGCGGCTTTTTTATCAAACCTGAAATTAAAAAACTCTGCGCTTTTCTGCATTCGTTTGAGGTGGGCGTCCAGATCACTGATCCTGCCGTCTTCAAAGAGCATGGTTTCGAGGATTCTGAAATCCGGCTCGGCGGCGTGCACGAAACGGCTTTTCAGCAAGGCTTCGTCGAGTTCCGCGTTCCCGGCGGAATCATAAACTATTCCCCCGCCGACGCCGAGTTCGGTCGAGTTTTCATGGCAGATCAGGGTACGGATGGCGACGTTCATGCAGAAATCCCGGTTGGGGTAAATGCAGCCGATTGAGCCGGTGTAAATTTTTCGCGGGCTCTTTTCAAGCTTTTGGATCTTATGCATGGCAGCGACTTTCGGAGCGCCGGTAATGGACGCGGCCGGAAAAGTCGCGCGGACAATATCGCTGAAAGCGGTTCCGGGGGCGACTTCGCCGTGCACCGTGCTTATCATCTGGTGCAGGGTCGGGTAGCTGTCGACATGGAACAGCGGATCGACGAATATCGAATCCGGCAGACATACCCGGCCGAGATCATTGCGCACCATATCGACGATCATCAGGTTTTCGGCGGTGTTTTTCGGGTCGGTTTTCAGGAATCCGGCGTTTCTTTTATCCGCGGCCGGGTCACAGTCGCGTTTTATCGTGCCTTTCATGGGACTGTTGAAAAGCCTGTCGCCTTTTCTTTCCAGGAACATTTCAGGGGAAAGAGAGACTATTTGGAAATCCCCGGTATTGATGAAAGCGGCATAAGGCGCCGGATGCCGCACGAAAAGCGTCTGGAACAAATGCCACGGGTCGGCGGTTTTGCCGCCGCGCAGGCGAAAAGTGAAATTTACCTGATAGAGGTTCCCGGCTTTAATATCGGCAAGGATTTCGTCAACGGCCTGATGGTATTCGGTTTCGCTGGTTTCCGCTTGCAGTTCAGGCGGAGCTGCGAAGATTTCTTCTTCCGGCGGTTTGAAAACTGCCGGGGGAGAACTGTAGATGCCGAACCATAAAAGCGGAAAACCGCTGCCGGAATTTTTGGGAAAAGCTTTATCGAACGCCGCCCCGGTTTCATAGGAAATGAACCCGGCGGCGTAATTTCCTTTTTTCAGCTCTTTTTCCAACTCCGCCAAAGCCGGGTTGATTTCCGCATCTGAGGCGCGGCAAATCACCTTGGCGGGCTCCGTAAAAACGCCCCATTGTTCACTGCCGGGCAAACGGCATATTACGGAACCGCTTTTCATATCAGAGCCGCCGGGATAGAGATAGTTATTTTATTGCGGTAGCCGAAACCTGCGTATAACGTTTCCACAGCAGGATAGTGTACCACATCCAGTAGCTGTCCTGATATGAGCTGATATCAACCAGTTTGGTGGCTCCGAGCCCGCGCGCATGGCGTGAGACCAGCCCCATAGTGTTTTCCAGACTGACGGTATTTACGAAAGCGGCGACTTTATCGATATTGTTCACACTGCCGCAGAATACCGGGAAGACGTCGAAGAGAAATGCTCCGCTGACCCGGGCGTTGATATGGGCAATCGGTTGAGAACGGCGTTCGGTAACGCCCAAGCCATTGAAACTGGAGGTGGTTTCCACGGTTGTACAGCCGGTCATGACTATTGCCGCAACAGCGGCTGCGAACAAAACTGATGTTCTTTTTTTCATAAGTTGATTCTCCTGTTTATTATTTTTCACGCGCCAGGGCGCGGTAACCTATATCTTTGCGGCAGAAACAGTCCTGCCATGAAATCTTTTCCACGGCTTTATAGGCTTTTTCGACAGCCTCTTTAATATCGGAGCCGCGGGCGGTAACTCCGAGCACCCGGCCGCCGCTGTTAAGCACTTTGCCGTCCCTGCCGGAAGTCCCGGCGTGAAAGACTATGGCCCCGGTTGCCGCGGCTTCATCCAGCCCGGAGATCTCGTAGCCTTTTTCATAGGATTCCGGATAGCCGCCGGAAGCCATGACCACGCAGACGGAAGGTTCGTCCGACCATTTCAATACCGCTTCCTTCAGGCGTTCGTCAACGGTTTTGAGCATGGTGTCGAGCAGATCGCCCTCAAAACGGCGCATTACCGCCTGAACTTCTGGGTCGCCGAAACGGACATTGAACTCCAGGACTTTCGGCCCGGCTCCGGTAACCATTATGCCGATGAACACCAGCCCGTGAAAATCCAGTTTTTCCTGTTGAATGCCGCGTAAAAAATTATCCAGGATCTCTGTCTTGACCCGGGCCGTCATCGCTTTGTCAATTACCGGGGCCGGAGAATATGCGCCCATTCCGCCGGTATTCGGCCCCTGGTCGCCGTCATAAGCCCGTTTGTGATCCTGCGAACTTACCAGCGGGACAATGGTTTTGCCGTCGGTGAACGCCAGTATGGAAGCCTCCTCGCCGAAAAGGCATTCCTCGACCAGGACTTTGCTTCCGGCCCCGCCGAAAGCCCCCGCGAAACAGGACTTGACGAAATCCAGGGCTTTAGCTTTATCCGGGGCGACGCAGACGCCTTTGCCCGCCGCAAGGCCGTCGGCCTTGATAACGATCCCGGCGGCGCCGCCGGCAAATTCGTTTCTGACATATTCGGCAGCATCCGCGGCGTTATCGAAAGCCGCCGCTCTGGCGGTCGGGATATTGTATTTGAACATGAACCGTTTGGCGTAGTCCTTGCTGCCTTCCAGGCGGGCGGCTTTCTTGTCCGGGCCGAATATTTTCAACCCGCGTTTTCTGAAAACGTCCACGATCCCGGCGCAGAGCGGAGCTTCCGGCCCGACGACCGTGAAATCGATGCCTTCGGATGCCGCGAAATCAGCGAGTTTTTCAAGTTCCGAAACCGCGATGTCGACACATTCCGCAACTGTCGCTATTCCGGCGTTTCCGGGGGCGCAGTATATTTTGTCCGCCTGCGGGCTTTGGGCGAGTTTCCAGCACAGGGTGTGTTCTCTGCCGCCGTTGCCGACCACTAATATTTTCATTAAATAAACCTCTTGTGAAACTATATTGTTTTGACTTATCATATTATAGCCCGTATATTAGAAAGGACAAAGTGAAACCAAGAGAAAATTTAAAATAAAGGCAGTGATTATGCTGGCGGCATTAGCAAGGTATAAAATCATCCCGGCCCTGAATGTCAAAGACCTTTCCGGGAAGGCGGCTTTGAAGATCTGCGAAGCGCTGATCAAAGGCGGACTGCCGGTCATGGAAATTCCGTTCCGCCGCCATACCGACAGTCTCGCGCTCAAGGAGATTGCCAGGGAATTTCCCGATTTTCTGACCGGAGCCGGCGGGATATTCAACAGCGAACAATTGCTGCGGGCGGTTGAATGCAGAGTGAAATTCGCTTCATCCCCCGGCGTCTGCCCGGATACGTTGAAAACCGCCGCCCG
>JAQUOK010000385.1 GCA_028717165.1 Victivallaceae bacterium
TTCGCCGTCAATTACGGCGGCGCATTTGCGATCGGAACCGCCAAGGTCGAAACCAATCCGGCAGCATCCATATTGCCGCCGAGTTTCACTGAGATTTCATTACTTGCAGGAGCTTCTTCAAGAGCACAGGATATTACTTCCATCGGACGCCCGTAGATTTTCACCCCCATAATGTCATAATCGAAAGCGCGGGCTCCGGCCGGGGAATAAATTTCACTTATATCCTTTGCCAGTTCAGCGCATCCGGCAATCGTTATTTTATAACCGCCCTTGGTCCAAAGCAGAGATTTTACCATGCGTTCAACGTATTTTACGTTAAGAGCCTTGCATTCACCCTCGTGCGGAAAGATTTCGGTTTCAAAAGTTGAAACCGTACCGATACTGCGGGTCAGGGCAATTATTATTTTTACCGCTTTGCCGGAAGCGGCAACCTGTTTGCGGTATTCCCGGTTCCACAAAACCGACGGCAGGAAACCGGGATCGAGTTCAGGTATGAATTGAGGATTAATTCTGATTTCCATAATCAAGGCTCCTTGAATATCTGTTAAAGCGTTTTAGTATATTTATACATCATTTTCCGGAAAAATTCCAGCCGTTTGCGAAAACATTTACGCATTTTTTTCTGAAATACTATTGATTTACGTTAAATTGGAGTTAGAATATATTGCGTAAACGGTTACGCTAATCTCGCTGAAAAAAGAATAAACTATGGCGTCAAAGAAACTGACAATTAAAGAATTTGCGGAACTGCTGGGGGTTTCGACCGCCACGGTTTCGCGCGCTTTCAGTTCCAAAGGCCGTATCAGCGAAAAAACCCGGCGGCATATTATCGCCAAAGCCGGGGAACTGAATTACTGCGCCAATATTCATGCCCGCAGCCTGAGTTCGCCGGACTCGTCGCTGATCGCTTTATATTATCCGGAACTCAACAGCGAGGAGCCCGATTATTTTGTCGCCGAGATAATGATGGGCATAAACAGCACTCTGGCGAAGCACGGCAAAAACCTGCAGGTTAACCCGCTGCCGCTCGCCGCTCCGGAGGCAATATTGAAATTGTGCAAAGAGCAGATACTGAGCGGGGCGGTAGCAGGGGTAATTATCATGTACGGCTCAAAGAATTCGCAGGAACTGTATAAATGCGCCAGAGACCGTGCCGTTCCCTGCGTCGTCATCGGCCGCATGGAAGGCGTAAAATACAACAACGTGATCTACGACATGCGGCACGGCGCATTCCTTGCGGGACGCTATTTTAAGAATACCGGGCGCAAACATCCCGCTTATCTCCGCGGCCATCTGGACCGGAATAAACAAAAAGGATTTCAGATGGGACTTGAAATGCCCGCCGCCCAAATAGTTAAAATCGGTCCCGGTTTCGGTTTCCGGGACGGCTACCACGCCATGGAGCTTATCGCCGAAAAACATTCTGAAACCGACTGTGTGCTCTGCGCCACCGATTCCATGGCGATGGGTTTTATCAAAGCGGCCCTGGACCGGAAAGTCAGGATACCCCGCGATATTGCGGTAATATCCTATGACGATACCTGCGCCGCGCGTTACTACGCTCCCGCCCTGTCCTCGGTAAGGCTGAAGCCTTTTGAAATCGGCCGGAGCGCCGCCATGATCCTGGAACGCGTCATGAACGGGGAAAAAAATATTCAGGCGGAAATTATCGAATGTGATCTTGTCGTCCGGGAATCTTCCTGACGCAATCAATAAGGAACAGATATTATGAAACCAACACTTTTAGTTCTGGCGGCGGGAATGGGAAGCCGCTACGGCGGGCTTAAACAGCTCGACCAGGTCGGCCCGTCAGGCGAAACGATCATAGATTACTCTATTTTCGACGCCGTCCGGGCCGGATTCGGCAAAGTAGTATTCATCATCCGCCGCGATATCGAGGAACCTTTTAAAAACGTCTTCGGTTCGCGTTATGAAGGCAAAATCGCGGTTGATTACGCTTTTCAACAGCTCGACAGCCTGCCGGAAGGCTTCAGCGTCCCGGAAGGCCGAGAAAAACCCTGGGGGACCGGCCACGCTGTTTATACGGCAAGGGATCTGATCAATGAACCTTTCGCGGTAATCAACGGCGACGATTTTTACGGACGCGCCGGTTTCCGGCTTCTCGCCGATTATCTGAGCCGGGCAAAAGACGGCAGCAAGGCTGATTTTTCCATGTGCGGTTTCATCATGCGCAATACTCTGTCCGACTACGGCTCCGTATCCCGCGGTGTCTGCGAAGTCGATGCCGGCGGCAATTTAACCAAGGTCGTCGAAAATACCAGGATCGAACGCTGCTGCAAAGGCGCCAGAAGTTTTATGCCTGACGGCAGTATTATCGATTATACCGGGAACGAAATCGTCTCAATGAATATGTGGGGGTTCACGCCGTCGCTGTTTGGTTATATGGAAGACCTGTTTGTCGAGTTTCTCAGGGAACGCGGCACGGAAATGAAGTCGGAATTTTTTATTCCATCAGTGGCCGACGCCCTGATAAAACGGGGGAAAGCAACGGTAAAAGTCCTGACTTCCGAAGACGAATGGTTCGGCATAACCTACCGTGAAGACAAACCGGCAGTAGTCGCCAGCATTAAAAAACTGGTGGAACAGGGTATTTATCCCGATAAACTTTTCTAGGGCAGTAAAATGATAAACAAAATCAAGATCATAAAAGAAGAATTCGAGATTTATGGCGATTTCGTATCCGCCTCACCTTATGGTTCAGGACATATCAACGACACGCTGCGGGTCATAATCAACCAGGGCGGCACGGAAGTGCATTATATATTCCAGCGGATAAACGAAAAGGTTTTCAGGAACCCTCCGGCCGTAATGGAAAATATTCAACGCGTCACCGAACATATTTTCAAAAAAATAGAAGAGGAAGGCGATACGGAAATAACCCGGCACACTCTCGTCGTGATCAAGGCCAAAAACGGCAAATCATACTTTCACGATGACGAGGGAAAATACTGGCGCGCTTATATTTTTATCGAAAAAGCCCGGACTTATGATGTCATTGAAACTCCGCAGCAGGCTTATGAAGCCGCGCGCGCTTTCGGGCTCTTCCAGAAAGACCTTTCCGACCTGCCCGGTGAAAGACTGCATGAAACGATACCTGATTTTCACAATACCCCGCAGCGTTTCGCCAACCTGGAAAAAGCGATCGCCGCCGATGTCGCAGGAAGAGTCAAAAACGCCGGGCCGGAAATTGATTTTGTGATCAGGCGCAAAGCCGACGTTTCAAAACTTACCGACCTGCTGGCGGCGGGCGAACTCGTCGAACGGATCACGCACAATGATACGAAACTCAATAACGTCATGCTCGACGACAAAACCGGCAAGGGCGTCTGCGTTATCGATCTCGACACCGTCATGCCGGGGCTCGTGCATTATGATTTCGGTGACATGGTGCGGACCAGCACCAGTCCGGCGGCCGAAGACGAAAAAGACCTGTCAAAAGTAACCATGCAGTTCCATATGTTCGAATCCCTGCTCCGGGGGTATCTGAATACCGCCGGGGGTTTTCTGACTCCGACTGAACGGAAATACCTGCCTTTCGCGGGCAAACTCATCACCCTTGAAATCGGCATCCGTTTCCTGACCGATTATCTTGAAGGCGATATTTATTTCAAAACGCACCGCGAAGGACACAATCTGGACCGCTGCCGGACACAGTTTAAACTGGTTGAATCCATTGAGGAACAAATGGATGAAATGATCGCATTACTGAATTCAATAGAATAATGTTGAAAACTAAAAGGTGGATTATATGAAAGTATTAATTACCGGCGGAGCCGGGTTTATCGGCAGCCATATAGCGGAATATTTTCAGGACAAGGCGGAAGTGCGCGTCCTGGACAACCTGCGCTCCGGCTACAAAAGCAACCTCGACGGTTTAAATGTGGAATTCATCGAAGGCGATATCCGCGACCGTGAAACGGTACGCAAAGCCATGCAGGGCGTTGATTACGTTTTCCATCTGGCGGCGATGATCAGCGTGCCGGAATCCATGTTCAAACCGCAGGAATGCGTCGATCTCAACGTCAACGGCCTGCTGACAGTTCTGGAAGAAGCGGCCGCGGCCGGAGTAAAGAAACTGTGTTTCAGTACGAGCGCGGCGATCTACGGCGACAATCCGATAGTCCCGAAACGCGAAGACATGTACCCGGAACCCAAAAGCCCTTACGCCATAACCAAACTTGACGGCGAATATTACTGCAATATGTTTACCCAGGAAGGCAAACTGCAAACCGCCTGCCTGCGTTATTTCAATGTT
>JAQUOK010000386.1 GCA_028717165.1 Victivallaceae bacterium
TCCCATTGCGCCCAAGCCGGGAGTGTTCAGAATTCGTTGGCCTTTTTTGACTTTTACCGCCTGCATGGTGATCTCGGCGCACGCCCCGGAACTGCCGGGAACCAATATCGCGTCATTGTCCATGAGCTCTGCAAGGATATCAATAAGATAGTAGGTATTGATCTTAACCGCATCGGCAGAACAGTATTCGGGAAGGATTACCGGATATTCCCGCTGCCAGCTTTTACACCGGGACAGCCAGGCGGCGAAATTGCCGGTTACCGCGCCTTTTTTCACACATGCGTTCATATGTCCAATAAACGTACCGGCATTCCCGGCCATTGACAGTTCAAACGGCATGTCCAGCTTATTGATCTCGTTTTGATCAATATCAATGATTACTTTTTTGGCTTTCGCCGCGAAATGCGGGTGATTGAAACCGGTCTGGCATAAATCCAGGCGCGCCCCGATGATAAGCAGCAGGTCGGCATTCTGCTGGACGAAATTCGCCCCCCGCTGGGCAACGATACCCGGCCGCCCGACGAACAGCGGATGATCCTCTGCTAAAAAGTCCGCCGCTTTCCAGGTGGTCAGAACCGGAATCTGCAAGGTCTCCGCCATTTCGATAAATTCTGAGCGGGCATCCGCAAGCCTTATTCCGTTACCGGCAAGAACCGCCGGCTTGCGGGCCGACTTGAGAAGTTCAATGACTTCCGCGGCAAAGCGCGCATACTGTTCCGCCGGTATTTCATCTATGGGCGGCTCAAATTCATCCAGTTCGTTTTCCTCTATAAAACTTCCCTGTACGTCCAGCGGAATATCCAGCCAGACCGGTCCCTTGCGGCCATTTTGCGCCAGCCAGACGGCCTTCTGTAATTCATACTTGACTTTCCGGGGATCTTTGAGGCAGCAGGCGTATTTAGTGATCGGAGACACGATTGCCGTAATATCGACTTCCTGAATTCCCATTTGCCTGATGCCTTTACCGGTCATCATGTCTTCACATTTCGCCTGTCCTGAAAGGAACAGCATGGGGGTGGAATCGATCCAGCCGCCCGCCAGCCCGGTAATGGCGTTAGTCGAGCCAGGCCCGGCGGTAACTAAAGCGACCCCGAGATTGTTGGTATACTGTCCGTAAGCTTCCGCCGCAATCGCCGCCGCCTGTTCGTGCAGCGTGCAGATATAGCGTAAATCCGGATTTCTGCCCAGGGAGTCGACCAGATGCATGCAGCCTCCGCCCGGCAGCATGAAAACGTCACGGACTTTAACGGTTTCCGCCAGGTATTCAAAAATAAAATCGGATACTTTTTTCATTTGCTTATCCTAAATACAGTTTGATTGCATTTAAACTTTCTGTGACAGAGCCTTCCCGCGCTTTGTTCCAGGGACGGGGAAAGGTAATACTCCTTATCCCCAACCCGGCGGCCCGAGCCGTATTTTTTTCATTGTCGTCTATAAAAAGATCGACCTTGCCGAGTCTTTTCAATACGTCGCCTTTGCTTTCGTCATAGGCGATTATCGTATCATTTCCCCGGGGCGAAGGGACGAAATGATATTCCCGGAACCAGTTCCCGTAATATTTAAAAAGCCACTGCGCCGAATAAGACGCAAAGTCGAACGGAACCGCAGTGAGCGCGATATGCCGGTAAGCGGCTCCGCAGGCTTCAAACCAGGCAAGCGTTTCTGCCTGCGGCGAGAGCTGCAACATTTTCTCCCTGCGGAATTCATCGAGGGATTCAAGGTAAAAATCCAGTGATATTCCCAATTCGGCGCACGGCGGATTGCGGCGCAAATCATGGTAAGCGGCCGAAACCTGGTTTTTCTCCCTGAATTCATGGAACCATTCAGCCATCAGGTTATTGAGGACGTCGTCTATGTCCCAGACTATAATCGGTCTTGCCATATCTGTTACGCGATCCCTTTGCTCAACCAGTCAGAGCGGAAAGTCATGTAAGTTTTTCGGTCCGCCGTTTCCACAATCGTCTCGTCTTCATAATAAGAATCATTTTTATAATGGGTGGTTGAGATTTCTTCCATAACAGCGCCGGTTTTGCTTGAGAAACTGTGTTTTTTGTTTCTCTCCACCGTGACGATATCGCCGGCACTGTATTCTTTATCTTCCCCGTCAATATTGATATTCATGCTGCCGTATAAAATATGGAAGGTTTCTTCCTTTATCTTATGGGTATGGCAGGGGTTCTCCTGACCGGGCAGGAGCAGGATTATTTTTTTGCAGTATTCCCGGTTCACGCAACTGATGATGCAGCAGCCGTGTCTGGAAAAATTATCGATACCGTAATGATGGGAGATTTCCAGTTCGAGCTTATCCGGCAGGTAAATGCCGCTGGCTTTGAGGAGTGAACAGACGGATTTGATGATTTCGAGAACTTTGCGGCGGTTGTTTACCATGCTGAGCTGCTCTGAGAGCAGAGGTTTAAGTTCATCGATATCCTGCCCGGCGATAAAAGTGATATATTTTGAAAAATCATTGGCCAGGATCTGGCCGTTCGTATTGGGAATGGCGAAAAAAACATCTTCCTTTAAAATTTTTTCACCTTTCAGGATTTTCCGGTTACAGAACGCGCCGCGTTTCAAACCGCGCAGATCACTTGCTTCCTTTTCGGATACAGGTCTTCTTTCACCGCTTACACCGCACATCTCATAAGCTTCTTTCGCGGCTCCCAGCCAGTCTTGGATCTGCTGCGGAGAAGATGAATAGGCGTTTAACGGATACTTTGCGGTTTCCAGTCCGACATGGCGTTCAAATACGCAGGCGCCTTTGGCCACCGCCATCTTGACGGCATTGGTATTATCCGGGAATTCGTGGGTTGAAAACCCTACCGGGATCTGACCGTAACGCTGCCGGAAAAAATCTATCTGGTTAAGTTCCAACTGGGCGTCGGGGGTGGGATAAGACCCGACACAATGCATCAGGCACAATTTTTTATTGCGGTGCTCGAAGAAAGTTACGACCTTGTCGATATCCTCCAGTCCCGCTCCGGCTGTCGAGGCAATGAGCGGTTTATCGGTTCCCGCTATTTTCTCCAGCAGCGGCCAGTCAGTAAATGAACAGCTGGCAACCTTGACAATGCTGTAATTGTGTTTAACCACCAGGTCAACGGAGGCTTCGTCAAAAGGAGTACAGACGGAAATGAAACCGGATTCGTCAAGTTTTTTCTTCATTTGCAGAAACTCGTCTTCAGACAGCCGGGTTTCAGAAAATCTTTTTACGTATTTAATGTCCTGCCGCCCTTTAAAATCCGGATGAATAAAGCTGTCCAGGTCGCGATACTGGAACTTGACGGCGAATTTAAACGGGAAGGTTTTGCTGACTTTGCTGAGCTCTTCAATGATTTTAAGACCATGCCCGACATCGCCCATGTGATTGTTAGCCATTTCAAAAATGAATAATTTATCAAAAATATTCGTCTCCATCAGGTTTCTCCGTTAAATATGAATGCCCTTATGCTTTCAACCATGTATCGCAGTTTGTTTTCCGTCATGCCGGGATACAGACCGAGCCAGAAACTGTCGTTCATGATTTTATCGGTGTTTTTCAAATTGCCGCTGATACGGTAATCGATATTTTCCTCCAGTGTATCAAAACACGGATGTCGAGTCAAGTTTCCGGCAAAAAGATTTCTGGTCTGAATTCGCCTCGCTTCCAGAAATTCAACCAGCTCGTTGCGGGTAAAACCGGCGCCGTCCCGCAGCGTGATCAGGAAACCGAACCAGGACGGTTCGGAATTAGCCGCGGCTTCCGGCAGAATCAGAAAATCCCTCAAATCCAGCAGGCCGTTATACAGGACTTTAAAATTTTCCTTACGCTTTTCAACAAAACCGGGAAGTTTTCCGAGCTGGGCGCAGCCTATCGCCGCCTGCATGTCCGAAACTTTAAGATTGTAGCCGAAGTGGCTGTAAACGTATTTGTGGTCGTAACCGCAGGGCAGGGAGCCGAACCGGCCGCTGAAACGGCAGCCGCAGGTGTTGTCTCTGCCGCTTTCGCACCAGCAGTCGCGGCCCCAGTCACGGAGGGAAAGCATGATCTTTTTCAAAAGCGGATCATCCGTATAAACCGCGCCGCCTTCCCCCATGGTCATGTGGTGGGGCGGATAGAAACTCGAAGTACCGATATTGCCGAAGGTCCCGGTCAGTCCGCCGCCGTATTTAGAACCTAACGCATCGCAGTTGTCCTCGATCAGCCACAGCTCATGTTCAGCACAGAACGTTTTAACTGCTTTCAGATCAAACGGATTGCCTAAAGTATGAGCCAGCATTACCGCTTTG
>JAQUOK010000387.1 GCA_028717165.1 Victivallaceae bacterium
AATCTTGCTAAAATAACATCAATGTTGCGAAGTGTCAAGGTGAAATTACGGCATTTTTACGGCAAAATAAGGATAAATGGTGTTTTTTGTGCTTTAGTGCGTTTGACTGGGGGTCAAAAGGTCGGAGGTTCGAATCCTCTCATCCCGACCATTTTTTCACCCTCAATTCAAGCTCAAAAGTCCCACTCTGTCTCAAACCTGTCTTATTATGTATTTTTATGGATAAAAGGCAAAATAAACTAACGATAAACTAACGCTGCCTTGAGCTTATTTATGGGGGGAAAGCTTAAAAAATAAAGGTATGAACTAACGCAGAGAAAAATTAATCAACAAGGGGAGTTAATTGCCAAGCATTGAATAAATATCTGCTAACCTGTATCGCCATTGCCTCAAACCAACTCTGTAAGCTTTAATCTGGCCTCTTGCCTGCATCCGTTCGAGGGTTTTTCTGCTTACTTTAAGGATTGCGGCAGTTTCATCTCTCGTAAGCATATTAACGGGTGTTTCTTCCGGTTCTTTATTTAAACCCAAATTATTCAGGAGGTCTTTGATTTTACCAAGTTCAGAAGCAGATACCTTCCCTGCACTCTCTAAAAGATTGAGGAAATCAATTATTTGAACTTTGGTGTCTGCTCTCATGTTATTCCTTCCCTCAGTTTTTATTGCATAAAGGGCATTTGGGATTTCTGCTTATTATTAATTCCTGACTTGGAGCGAAACCTGCCAAATGAACATCGCGGTAGTTCCAGTTGCATTTACGCTCCATGATCAGTGTATCTACCGCATATAGGGCTATTCCGGCTACTACTTTGAGTATGTCTTTGACTGCCGGTGAGAAACATGGAGCTTTACGTTTTTCAAGGCAGTGCGGGAAGGCACAACCGAAACATGGTCCGCCAGGCTCTTGAACAAAAACATAGCCCGCCTCGGCCTTATAATCCACGGCCAAAAATATAACAGGAATGTTGCGTTTTCGGTAATATTCAGATACCGCGACTCTGGTTGAATTATTGTCCACGCCACAGATTACGACGTCCGCATTTAAATCGTGATTGAGAATTACCGCATCCTGAAACCGGCAGCCATAACCTGTAAAGATTGTTCCGCAGGTCGCATGTTTGGCAAGATTTTTTACAAGTTGCACCGCTTTGTTTTTGCCAATGTCATTTTTGAAGAAATGCTGGCGGTTTAAATTCGATAGTTCTACGAAATCGTCGTCATAGAAGGTGAGTTTCTCTATACCTTTCCGGGCCAGCCCTTCTCCTATTTCCGAGCCAAGTCCGCCGCCGCCGATTGAAAGTATATGGGTATTTTCAATGGCTTCCTGACTGAATTCCGGCAACCGCTTCTGGCGATCCGCTACCGAATGGATATCTTTGTCTCCGGATTCAATTTTTTTTGTCTTTATACATTTATGCAAGCGGGACTTTGAAAACATCTTCAGCCACATGTTGAACTCCTTTTCCCTTTATTGAAACGGCATATTCAGTTCTGACCGAGAAGAAACGGATATATCCGTCACGAGTGACGATAAGGCCGAGCGCCTCGGAGCCGGCATCCTGGATTTTGGTAAGATAATTAATATCAATCCCGGAAGGAGAGGTTGCCTCCGGGCCTCGTCCCGGATGGCTATGAGCCACGAGCTGTGGTTTGTAGCCTTTCTCAAAAAGGTCAATTAATACATCGGAGCATGACTTGGCGGAGGCTTTGGCATTGTTGTTCGAGTTTGACATCGTGCATCCGGTACGGCATCCGGATATTGCCGTAATCATTGCCGGTCACGTAAACCACCTCTTCGTCCTGGTGCGGGGTAAGATGACGGATCAGATCCTGTAAAAACCAGCAATCCAGAAGAAAAAGCGGATTTTGCCCGTCAGTGAAACAACTAGTGTTTTGTTCACTGAGTTCATAAAGTTCATTGTACTTGATCGAAAGCTCAAAATATTCCCGCGCCATATCGCGTTTATAACCGCGCAGGGCTTCGAACATCGCCTTGTTTACCAGTGCGCCTTTGCGCTGTATGGATTTTCTTAATTCAGAAAGTTTGTCAGCAATAGTTTTCATAAGTTAAATGCCTCTGTAAGAATTTGTTCAATTTGGATAATCCCGGAAGATAAATCGAACTCCCCGTCGTTATAGTTATGAATGAAAAACCAGCCGTTGTTCTCTTTGACAAAGCAGGCCCAGTGGTCATGCTTTTTCAGACATTCCGGAGGGTTCCTGATATACAGTTTTGTCTGTCTGGATGGACTTATTCTGGCCTGCCCGCGGAAACTGCCGAATTTTGTTCTGAAAAATCCATAAAATCTATCCCCGGACTTTCCCCAGCCGCGTTGTTTCCAATAGGGTTCCTGATTTCTTTCGACAACGGCAGGCTTGTTTTCGGCGTGCCGGAAAGACGCTTTGGGTACGATGATATTTATGATATTACTCCGGCAATGCTTGATTAATTTGTTCATAAACAAAGTCCTTTTTCAAATAGGGGGAGGCGGCCCGAAGCCCACCTCCCGGAATACTAAAATCCCACTTCTATGGGAGTCGAGCAGAATAATTTGCTCCCGTCTGCAACTTGGGCATAGATTTCCTCATCGTTTCCGAAAGGCTCCCGGCCCCGCCCGCTGCTCAAAACGTAACCTTCGGCAAGGCCTATGGATTTGAGAACATCCTGAGCGGTCGTTCCAGGCTTAATGGCTAAATCCCGAAATTCACCGTTTTCAGCGATTACTACCGTTATATTTTTCATAATATATTTTTCCTTGTTTGTTGTCCGGTTAATTTTCAAGTTGAGTCATGATGCTTATTCATCACCTCCTCTCATCATGTTTTGCTCATCTATCTGATAAAATGGGGAGATTTTATTATTTGAATCAATATTTTTCGAGCTGGTTTCAACTTTTCTCAACGGGGAGTTACGGAGTACGGCAAGAGCCCTATGGTGGTACGCTTGCACGGTTTTATGGTCTATCGCCAATTCCCTTCCCAGTTTTCTGAAGCTTTTACCGAAAACTTCCCTGCCCAATAAAATCCTGCGTTCTCTTTCGGTTAGCGTCTCAAAAACCTCGAACATATCGAATATTTTTTGCTTCAGATAACTATTTACGGCATTTCTCAGGCATTCGCCCCAGTAACCTTCAAATACCGGAGTCTTTTCAATAGCCCCGTAATCAAAATCAATATTTCCAGTGTAGCCATTATCTTTATAGGGAACAAATTTTATTGATTTTTTATTTGAAGGTTTCATTTTTTTACAGGCTATTGTTTTTTTGAATAGTTACAGATCAAATAAATTGCCAGGCAGATAATTCCGAGCAGTAATAGCGGATTACAGAACAGCGGAATAAATATGGGAATCAACAACAGCCAGCGTTTGTCCTTGCTGTGCTTCAATTTATTGAACTGCTGTTTTGCGATTTGGACAAATCTGCCCCATTCTTCCGGATATTTCTTTTTCATTTTTCCGATCCTGTTTATATTGCAATAATAGTTTTTAATTCTATATATTTACATCATTTTTAATATGCCGACCACATCTTTTTTTATAAGAAGTATAAAGCGGGAAAGCGAATTGTCAATAGGTGCAAATTGCTTATTACAAGCGTATTATGTTTCATGGTCATTGACGAAAAGTTTCATTTGAGGGCATGATTATGGATAGGGAAACCAAAAGGTTTCAAGAAAGGTTTCAAAATTGTTTTGCTGAGAAACGAACGGAATAAAACAGGGCGCAGTAAAACGCTTATTTCTGGGATTTGTCTTCGGCAATAACCAATGGAGAAGAAATGCGGAAGCCTTTGTTTTTGCCATCCTTTTCAACGCGGGCTCTTTCAAACAATTTTTCCCATATGGTACCCTCGTCCTGCAGAAATTCTTTAACGCGACTTCTGGCGGTTCTAACCGTTCTCACCTTTTTCCAACCCGGCTCAATCTCGACAAGTTGCTTATCAGTCAGCCAGCCTTTGTCCTGAACGGTTTTCCCGTCAATATCATCATTCATGGCTTTTTGGGCAAGATGCCAGATATACATAAAGAACTTATTTTCAAAAAAAACCGGGGCTGATTTGTTATCCTCAATACGGATTTTACCTTTGGTGTTTGAGTGGCGAATAACCCTTACCGGATAATCGATAACAAACTGTTTCTCCGGATTCAAATTATTCATTCGACTCTTTTGGGCTTTTAAAACTCTTTTCCGGTTGGCAAGCTCTTTTTGGCGTATATGAACCTTGTTCCACAAAATTTTCTGTTGTTCCTCATCA
>JAQUOK010000388.1 GCA_028717165.1 Victivallaceae bacterium
ATCCGCGAACTTGGCCTTTATATTCGCGATAATAGCGGAAACCCCGGCAAGCATTTCAGTATCGGAACCGCCGGCCATCGAGCTGACGGACATCGTGCCGTCAATAGCCGGTTTCAGTTTTATTTTAGAAAACAGAGCTTCCAGCACCCCGTTTTTCCGGGTACGGAGATCAACTTTACGCTGACTTTTGGCCTTGGAAAGCATTTTTATCTGGTCAAGGATATTGGCGTCGCCGCCGGAATAAGCGCCTCCTCCAGGGATATATTTATTACCGCCGATAGCAACCGTCTGATAAGCTTTGCCGGTATCATATTTTTTCAGGTTAAGGGTTTCCCATTGGGCTCCCCGGTGAATAAAACCGAGTTCCCACGGCGATTCCATCGGAGCGTTCCTGATGAACGCGGTGGAAAGCCGCGAATTCGCCGGATCGGTAACCGTTCCTTCGGCATCGTTCCCGTCCTTGGGCGCTACACGTGCCGGTGAAACGGCTGCCGGGGTATTGGAACTGTCGGCATTAGGTTTGCATACAGTGTCATCCGAAGCATCAAGAGAAAAAACGTGCTGCGCATCGACGGAACCGGGAGAATACTGCACCCAGTCGCCGGAGTTCAGGTTCTGGCGCGGGTCGTTTACTTCCAGTCCATACCAGGAACTTTTACTGTCGTCGGCCCCGGTGGAAGATGAGACCGCCGAAAACGGCAGGCCGGCGACAGACAGACCCTTGACGTAATCATATCCTTTGGTATTGGTCGTAGCGTCGTACAAAATTACTTTATCAATATTTACCGCCGTAATATTGATTTCGACGTTTATCGCGGCAGTGTTCGGCCCAACGCTCAAAGTTGTTCCGGTTGTTACCGCGCCCTCCAGAAAATGACTATAACCGTTTCCGCCGGGCCAGTTGGGAGAGGCGCTGCCCGTACCGTTAACGTCAATGACCGTATCAAAAGGGATTACCGAGTTTGTCGCGGTCGAAGGGGTTATATTCAGTATCTTGACAACACTGTTTATTTTGCAGGCAACCGTTACGGTTCCCGTAATTCTCACTTTAAGGTCGTCAGGCCAGGAAGCGCCGTATATATTGACGAGCCCGACAAGCGGTTTGATTTCAACTTTCGCAGACGTATTGTAATCCGGCGACCCGGTGGATAAACTGCTCGCGATAATTTTTACCCCCGCTTTATTTATATAAGGAGTTTTCTCATTGCCGGTAAAGACGGGAGCGGCTGAAGCGCCGTACCAGGATGCCGGATCTACGTCTGAGGTCGGAATATCATCCGTATCACAATAGTCCTTGAGGTTGGCGGCGATCTGGCGGCGGCGGTCAAGTACCAGACTGAAAGTCCCTTTCAAAGATTCATCCGGAACCCCGTTTCCCGTCCCGTCATCCTTGTAACTGAAACACGCCAGCCACGGCAAACCGGCCGAACCCGCGTTCGAATCAGCATCCGTCCATTTTTCCATTGCCTGCGCCGGCGCTCCGGCGCTTCCTGAATCGAGCAATATTTTCCCGTCCGCAGACAAGGTATCCCAGTCGGTTCTGTTTAAGTTGAAACGCTTATATAATTCGTCGGAGCCGATCCGGGCATCTTCGTTCAAATCCGCCCAGAACGCCTCTTCATCCTTGGCAACGATAAGGGACAGATTTTTAAGGAGTTCTTCTTTCTGGGTTGAGGAAAGGGCTGAACCGGTTGCGGTTTCAAGAGTCGAGACAAGACTGCTGAAACTTTGCCAGTCGCCGGTATATTTGCCGTTGTCAAATCCCGGAACCGCAGTGTCGGCAGTTGTCCCCTGCCAGTTGAGGGCGTCACATATTGCCGAAGTAGCGCTCGGCATCGGAGCGCGGACATTTATCTCGGAAACATATTTCCCGATCCTGGTTTCAGTATCGAATTCTTCGCTGTGCTTCGGGTAGGCGGCGGTACCGGCACGGCCGTCCACCAGCGCATCCAGGGCAATCCCGTCGGCAATAACGACAAAAGCGGTCCTGCCGACAAGCGCCTGGTCCGAATCTTTACTCCTGATGTAATTCCAGTTGACTTTATCGGTATCCACCGTATCCAGCAGGCCGGAAACCGGCAAACGGCTTGCGAGCATATCTTTGAGCATGTCAGTATCCGTAACCGCGGGAGAACCGGAATCATGCGAATAAAACTCCGAATCTTCAAGGTTGGCCTCATCATTTTCGATCAGGCTGATAATTTCTTTCAACTGCGTCTGAGCCAGAATACCGGCGGCGGCGGCGTTTGCCGCGTTAAGCGCGGATTTCCGGTCGAACATTGAACTGAGCGCGAAACCAAGCGCAATTATCAGCAGCAGCGCCAGGATCATAAAAGTGAAAACCAGGGCAATCCCCTGTTCGTTCTTTTTCGAGGTACGGGTTTTCAATGCCGCCATATATTTTCTCCAGGTTTTCTCCTCCGCAACCGCCTGAAGGCGGGACTACAAACAATAAAAGCGCCGGCTCTTAATAAGAGCGGCCTGCTTCTATCTTCCGTCTTCTGAATTCTATAATATATCCTGTTCCTGCTTTTCTTTAAGCTTATATTTTTTACGCATCGCCCGCTGCCATAAAACCTTCTGCAACTGTTGCTGGCGTTGGATCTTCATCGGGACTTCCACCGGTTTCTGTACCAATTTCAGAAAACGCTTATAAGCCACATCATAATATTTAACGGCCTGCTGCGCTTTTGGGGTCTTAGTATAACCGTTAATGATTGCCGTTTCGATAATATCCCTGGTTTTTCCCATATATTTTACCAGATCATATATATCCGAAAGCCATTTTTGACTAAGGCCGGTATCCGCTGTAAACCAACGGTACTGCAAATAATTTTCCAATGTTATGCGATATGTCGAATATTCACGGCTTGCCAAGGCTTTCCCCTTCTTATTGCCTTTCTGAATTGCCAATGTACACTTTTTCAGATATTCCAGAACTGTGCTTTTTTCAAGCTGCGCTTCGATTTTTTTTATAGCCAACTCACGTTCGGTAGAAGCATCCTTGGGCATATCATCCGTTTGCTGAGCTGAAACGCCGCCCAAAATAAACAAAACTAAAACAAGAAAAAAATTTTTAAGCATAACAAAACCGTAAAATTTATTCAACATACCGCAAGTTCTTTATCGTTACCTTGCCTTCCGCATCCTTATTTACTTCAGCAATAATCTTTTGCGTGGCAGTAATTTCATCACCGTAAAGGTCATCTTTCCAATCCGCATCACTGTCGGCACTGACATCGAAAGTTCCGATTTGACATGCTACCTGACCGCTGTTTGAACCGTCAGCAGAAACTCTATATACATTAATTGTCCCGCCGTCACCGCCGATATCTCTTATCGTCTGGGCTACGACTACAATAGTATAATTACCGCTGCCGGTCTGGCCTCCTACTTTCGTCAGATTTATTATTTTGCCGATCAGCTCTTCCTGGGCCGCATCGGTACCGGCACCGGCGGCAACGGCAAGAGTCTTCAACTCATCGGCAATACAAGCCCTTGTGCGGTTAGTCGTACTGACGGTTTTAAACTTATCCATGATAGTTGTCCGGTTAGCGTCGCTCATTGTTAATAAACTTCCCCCGGCAGCCATGGAACTGACTGTCATGGAACTGTCAATAGTACAACCCAAATAAATCTGGGAGAATAACGCCTTGAGAATCTCAGCTCTTTGCGTAGCTATATTAATCTTTTCCGGACTTTCGGCAGAAGAAGTCATTTTTACCTGGTCAAGGATATTGGCGTCACCATCAGAGTAGGCTCCGCCGCCCAAAATGTATTTATAGCTTCCTATAGTGACTGTCTGGTAAGCTTTACCGGTATAATATTTTTTCAAGTTAAGGGTTTCCCATTTGGCTCCCCGGTGAATAAAGCCGAGTTCCCACGGCGATTCCATCGAGCCGTCCCTGATATATGCCGTCGAAAGTGCGCAATTGGCAGGATCGGCCGCTGTTTCCGGGTCGGAACCGGCAGTCGGGGCTTCAGTATCATCTCCGCCGCCATGATCAGGATTGCCGCCGCTGCCGTCATAACTGTTCTGGGAATTGGGAGCTCCATAATAAGGAGGATTGCCGGCAACAATCGAAAAAGTCTTTGAGGGGTTATCATCGGTCGTAGTAACGTCTTCCGGAGTGTCGGCAACCGTTGGAGTCAGGGTTTTCCAGTCATCGGCATTCAGGTTCTGCCTCGGGTCGTGAACCGCAAACCCGAACCAGGAAGTTTTTGTCACTTCAGAGGTAGTACTGGG
>JAQUOK010000389.1 GCA_028717165.1 Victivallaceae bacterium
GGCCGGGTTTGACTTGCCGTTGCGGGCTATCCGCGAACAGGTTGCTTCCGCCATAGACATAATTGTCCAGGTGAACCGTGAACGCGACGGTTCGCGGAAAGTTACCAATATCAGCGAGATTACCAAGATGGAAGGTGATATTATTACGCTTCAGGATATTTTCGTATTCCGGAATGAAGGCTGGGACGATAATGACCGGATCATTGGGAGTTTTGTGCCGACCAATACCATTCCTACCTTTATTGATGATATCAAACGGGCGAAGATTCCTTTGGATATCGCAATTTTCAGCAGTGATGATTCGGGAGGTGAATTTTGAATATCCTGTCCAGCACCTGGGTGCCCAGCATTTGCGTGCTGATGGCGGTAACGTTGGCGACTTTAGTCATAATTGACTCCTTCATCTATATTTCTGCGCGCTACAAGGAGCGCTACCTGAAGGAGGCGGCGGTGGAACTCGATGACGTTCTGCTGCAGATGCCGGCCGGGAGGATATTTGACCTCAGTCTGGCGATCAGTGCTTTCTGCTGTTTTATGACGGTGGTTATTTTCGGTATGACCGGCAGCGGTTTCTCCTGGGTGAAAGCCATCGGCCTGGGCAGCCTGATCGCGGTATTGACTTTTCCTGTGCCGCGTCTGGTATTGCGTTTTCTGCGGATCAGGCGTCTGGCGAAGTTCAATGAACAGCTTGAGGATGCGCTCGGCAGTATGAGCAGTTCGCTTAAAGCCGGGTTCAGCATCAACCAGGCGCTGGAATCGATAGCTGATGAGAACCGTCCGCCGATATCCATTGAATTCCGCCTGCTTATGCAGGAACTGCGTCTCGGCGTACCGCTGGAGACCGCTTTGAACAATATGTGCAAACGGATAGAGAGCGACGACCTGGAATTGGTTGCCGTGGCGATTATTACCGCCCGGCAGACCGGAGGCGAACTGACTTCGGTACTGGAACGCCTTGCCGCCGTGATCCGCGAACGCCTGCGCATATACCGCAAAATAAGCGCCCTGACGGCGCAGGGAAGAATGCAGGCGGGGGTTATCGGGGTAATGCCTTTTGCCCTGATGTTTATGATGTCTTATATCGTGCCGGATGCGATGTCGGCGTTCTTCGAATCGGCCGTCGGCATTATCAGTTGTATTGTGGCCGTGATTCTGGTCATATGCGGTTTCCTGGTGATCAGGAAAATAACTTCGATCCAGGTATAGGGGGGGATGACGATATGGATATACTGATGAGTTCTTTTACTCCGGCGGTCTTTGCCGGGATATCCGTATGTTTTTTTCTCCTGCTGGCGCTTCGGATGTTTCAGCAGATCACGATCGAGAAGAAAAAGGACTATGAAATACGCCGGAACCTGCCGATAATATTCCGGCTTGCTCTGCCTTTTGCCGTGAATGTCCGTTTTATCGTTCGTCATCCGAGTTTTAAATCCGCCCGCGAACATACGGAACAGCAGTTGATGATGGCCGGTTATGCCGAAACCGTTGACGCGGTAAATTTTATTGCCATGCGGATAATACTCGGCATATTCGGTGCGATATTGCTGGTGGTCTGCGTTTTCCAGCAGCGCGCCCTCATCGGAGTGATATTGCAGGTGATAACGGTTATTTACCCGCCGGTATGGCTGCGCAAGGTCATTCAGGCGAGGCACACTGAAATCCTGAGGGCCCTGCCGAACGTTCTCGACCTCCTGACTTTGTCGGTTCAGGCCGGCAAGGATTTTCTGGCTGCGCTGCGCGATATTATCAAAAGGCGCAAAATGGATGCTTTGAACGAGGAACTCAGCCGTACTTTCCATGAAATAAAACTCGGCAAAAAACGTTCGCAGGCCCTGCGGGAATTGTCGCAGCGGGTCGGACAGTCAGATCTGTCGACGGTGCTTAACGCCATTATCCAGGCGGAAGAACTGGGGGTGAGCATCGGGGAACTGCTGAAGATACAGGGCGACATGTTGCGCGATAAACGGTTTTCGCGCGCGGAAAAACAGGCCGGGGAAGCGCCGGTAAAAATAGTGCTGCCGCTTGCCTTGTTCATTTTTCCGGCGGTGATTATTGTTCTGGTCGTGCCGATTGTATTGCAGGCTTTTAAGACTTTGATATTTTAAGGTACCGGATGATTGTAAATTTGACAAATAAAAGGTATGTTGCGCGCAACCCTTTTTTTGCGGTGAGCTTTTGCGACCGTCTGCAGGGCATGATCGGCCGGAGGTTTTATGATGCCGGTTTTGACGCGATGGTGTTTACGGGCTGCAACAGTATCCATACTTTATTCATGGTGCAGAAAATAGATGTTATTTTTCTTGATGGCGACAACCGGGTGGTCGGTATGCGCCGGGGGCTGCCTGCCTGGCTCTTATGGGTGCGCTGCCCGAAAGCGGTAACGACGATTGAATTGCCGAAAGGCACGATTGAACACAGCCGGACTGATATCGGGCATGTAATTAATGTCTTTGAGGAAAGCGTTCCGGAACTTGGCAGTCAGCCGGTGAAAAAAAGAATTGTCGGAGACATGGAATCAGTGGTTCCTTATAAAGAGAGTGGAAAATGAAGATATGTTTTATTCGCGGAGTGAGAAACGGCGAAAGGCTCAAATTATCCGGGGACAGGTTCAGGATCGGCCGGGAAACGGATAATGATATAGTCCTGGAAACTGAAGGCGTTTCCCGCTACCATGCTGAATTGATAAAAGACGGCGGCGACTGGATTCTCAAAGACCTGGGCAGCACTAACGGCTGTAAAGTCAATGATCAGACGGTTGACGGCGAAAAAACGCTTGCGGAAGGGGACCTTGTCGCCCTCGGCGACCAGGAATTCCGTATCGGCGACGAAAAAAACGAACCTGAGGTTCGTGCTGCAGATCCTGTGATACCGGTTATCCAGTCGATGAAAACCGAGCCGGAAACCCCGGGGGGCAAGGGCGGAAAGACCGGAGCGGAAACGGTGGTCCGGAAAATAGTGTTCCAGCCGATGCCTAAAAAAGCCGGTAACGCCGGCAGGGAAGGTAAAAGCAAAGATTCTCCGGAACCGGTTATTGAAACCGTAAAGCCGGCGGCGCAAAAGGCAAAACCCGAACCTGCCGCGGAGAAAACGAAAGACGAAACGATGAAATCCCCGCTGATAACCGCGAAAGAACTGTCGGAAAGCGCGGCGGATATTTTCGATATGAAGAAAAAAACGCCGGAAAAGGAAAGTAAAAAGCCGGAACCAGCGATCAGGAAACATCTGTTCAATATAATTTTCTATCTGGTTCTTCTGTTCGGGGTAGTCGTTTTTGTATTCTGGTTCCTGAGTTATAATCAGGAAACCGGGCGCACCAGTGTTGCCGCCGTAAAAAAAGTCAGGGAAATTCCGCTGCTCCTGTATTACGTAAAAACTAAAATTACCCAGGACAACGTGTTCAGGTTTTCTTTGCTGGTTGAAAATAACAGCGCCCAATTTGTTATTGATGACCTGAAGTCCAACCGGCACCACAGTGAGACGATAAAGGAAATAAAACCGGAATTCATGAAGACTTTGAAAACGGCTATTGAAAGTACCGGGTTTATGGATTTGCAGCCGGTATCCAGAGGCGCTGCCGTTAATAATCTTGATGAAACCAGGGAAATGACTATTGCCCTGAACGATAAACTGAATACCGTCACGATCCGGAACAACTCGGCTCCCACCTCGTTTGAGGGCATTGAGGATGCTATCATGGAATTTGCCGACGGCTACGAACTTTTGACTTTTGCCATGCCTCCCAAGGAATTGCAGAAGCGCGCGCAGGAAAGTTTTGATAAGGCCGAGGAATATTACGCCAACCGCAATGCCAACGCCTCGAATCTGCTTGCCGCCGAGCGCAGATATAAGATAACCATTGATTACCTGAACCAGTTTTCGCCCAAACCGAAAATCTGGGATATAGCCAGAAAGCGGCATGCGGAAGTCAGCGCGATGCGCCATAAGCGCTGGAACGAGCTGCAGTATGAAGTGGAGCGTCTGGAACGTCTGGCGAAAATTAAAGAGGCAATTGAAACTTTGAACGAAATGCTCGAACTGGCTCCTGAAGGGTCAAAAGCGTATAAATGGGCCAGATTGAAGATAACCAGACTTTCAGAAGCATTAAAAGCGAGAAAAAGATGATGAAAACTTATTCGGCACTGACAATAAGCCTGAGCATATTATTCATGACTGCCTGTGCTCCTGAAAAACCGCAGATGACCAAGGGGCAGCTCGAATTGAATTCGGTTCCGCAGGGCGCG
>JAQUOK010000390.1 GCA_028717165.1 Victivallaceae bacterium
CGGCATAACCGTAACCTTTATAACCGGCGGTTTCCTCGCCGATCCCGCCCAGCGGGGTGAGCGCCGCGGTGCCTTTTACCAGGTCTTCCAGTATTTGATGGGTGTCCGTCCGGGTTTTGCCGTCTTTGCCGATCACCCAGCCGGGAGGAATATCTTTTCCGGCGCGGTCATAAACTTCGAGCTTGCCGCGCTGGGAAACGCTCGTCGCGCAGTCCAGGAAAAACGGGAATTTTTCATCCGAGGGCATGCCGAAAGTCAAAGGATTTGTCCCGAGCATATTTTCCACCCCGAAAGTCGGCGCGATGGAAGGGCGCGCATTGGTTCCGGTGATCCCGACCATATCGTTTTCCACGGCCATCAGGGAATAATACCCGGCAATGCCGTAATGGGTCGAATTACGGACGGCAACCATGCCCATGCCGTATTTTTTCGCTTTGTCAATAGCCATTTGCATGGAGCGTTTGGCGATGACATGGCCCATGCCGTCATGGCCGTCGATAACGGCGGTAGTCGGGCCTTCGCGGACAATTTCAAAATCGGTTACCGGATTCTGGATACCCAGTTTGATGCGGTCGTAATAAATAGGTTTCAGCCGCCCGATCCCGTGCGAATCGATACCGCGTTTGTCCGCCGCGATCAGGACGTCGGCGCAAACCGCCGCGTCCTCAGCCGGCACGCCCACACCAATAAAGACGTCCCGCATAAAAGCTTCCATTTCGTCGAATGGAATCCAATAAATATTTTCAGCCATAATTTTTCCCGTAATAAATTTGTTTACAAAAAAGTTTACTAAAAATAAACTAACATCCAGGAATATTATTGTCAAGCCGGTAAACAGAAAATATCCGCGAATTGACGTGGAACGCAGGCTGTAAGTTTCCTGTTTGTAGTACCGCCTTCAGGCGGAAAAAATTATTAGTTATGAGTTGTGGGGGGAATGCTGCTTATTTTTGAATACAATTATAATTGCTTTACGAGGGGTACCAAAGCTCGCAATACCAGAGCTTGCAAGACTGAACACTAAAGTCACTCTGTTAAGCGGTTGGCACTGAACTGGAGTCACCGCGTAAGAATGCCGTCTGACGCCCGAAGTAAATAATGCGTAGTACTGCAACTCACGTCCCACGGCTCACGGCTTACAATTTATTTTCTGTTTTTTTCTTGCTCAGGGCGATTTTTTTGGAGGAATTTTTCAGGTCGATATAATCGGCGAGAATTTCGACTGCTTCATCCAGAAGTATGTCCGGTTTTTTGCCTTCTTCATCTTCGTCTTCTTCATCGCCGCTTATCTGTTTTATATATTTTTCGTTGGCGTCGAGCATTTTCCTTTCGGCAAGATATTCCGCCCAACGCTTTTTCTCGTTCAGTGAAATTTCCTTGCGCTGCTTATAGTCATTGAACTTCCTGATATTCTTAAGCAGTATTTCATATTTCGGATCCTTGAGCCGCCGTTCAATCGAACGTTTGCTGATGATCTTGATATCTTTTTCCCGTTCCGGATCGTAGTTTTTATGTTCAAGCGGCTCGATGGAATCCCACGGCAGATGGTTTTCATTGAATTCCTCACCTATTTCCATATGTTCCGTAAACGACGGCAGCTGAATATCGGGTTTTACCCCAAGTTGCTGAGTGGATGAGCCGTTTATACGGTAAAAGACTTCACTTTCAAATTTTACGCTGCCCGCTTTGAAATCGTTGTAATCACGCAGCAGCCGGTCAAGTTTTATGACATTGAGGACGGTACCCTTGCCGTAAGTGCGCGAATCCCCGACAATGATCCCCCGATTATAATCTTTAATGGCTCCGGCAAAAATTTCAGACGCGGAAGAACTCAATTTATTGGTCATTACCAGCAGCTGGCCCTTATAGTGGATATCTTCGTCGGGATCGTATTTGATCGAAACCTGACGCCTGCTGTTGCGCACCTGAACGATGGGGCCTTTATCGATAAACAGCCCGGTCAGGTTGATCGCTTCCCGCAAGCTGCCGCCGCCGTTGGAACGCAAATCCATCACGACGCCGTCAACTTTTTCTTTTTCAAATTTTTTCAGGATGTTAGCGACGTCCCGGCTGGAACTTTTGAAATCCTTATCGCCGCGAATCGCCGCTTCAAAGTCAAGGTAAAAACGCGAGAGGTCGATGATCCCTATTTTCAGGAGCTGGCCGTCCGCATCCTTTGCCTTGCGTATCGAGCCGGACGCTTCGCTGCTTTTCAATTTGACTTTCTCGCGTACCAGCGTGACGTTTTCAGGGATGGCGCCGTGTCCTTTGGCGCCGGACAATATAGTCAAAGTGACTTTGGTGCCTTCCTCGCCGCGAATCAGTTTGACGACGTTGGTAACCGACATATCGACGATATCAACCGGTTCGCCGTTTGCCTGGGTAACCGCGATTATGCGGTCATCGGCTTTCAGTTTGCCGCTTCTGGCGGCGGGGCCGCCGGGGATGATCCTGACGATTTTCGTATAACCGTTGTCACTGGTGAGAATTGCGCCGATCCCGACCAGGGAAAGCTTCATGGAAATATCGAAATCCTCCTCCAGTTCAGGAGAAAAATAACTGGAATGGGGCCCATAAGTCTGGGCGACGCAGGTCAGATAAAAACTTAAAATGTTCAGCCGGCTTTTCTGGCTCATTTCATTGTAGATGTCCCGCAGGCGCCGGAGAATTTTTTGTTCCGGGGTCTGTTTGTTCCACATTTTTTCCATGATCTCAACCGCTTTTACATCGGTTTTACCGTCCTTTTTCGCGGCTTTGAGGGCCGTGTCCTTATCCAGTTGCATGGAGCGTTTAAGCAGTCTGAAATAAAGAACGTCGCTTTTAAGGCGTTTGCGCCACAGTTCTTTCAGTTCGTCCAGATTGGCGCAGCGTTCGACTTTGCTGCGGTCGGCCAGGATATATTCGTCTTTAGTGAAGTCGAAGCCCTTTTTCAACTGTTCCTCTGCAAAGTGGCGGTAAGTGCGCAGCCGCTCCAGATAATATTGATATACTTCGAACGCGAAATCGGAATTTCCCAACTGGGTCAGGTCGTCGAGGTAATAGCGGTATTTTTCGAACCTTTTTATATCCTCTTTGGTAAAATAAATTTTCCCCGGATCCAGGGTTTTGAAATAAGCGTCGAATATTTTTGAGGATATTTTATTATCCAGCATGTGCTGGCGGTAATGGCTGTTGGCGATCAGCGCGGATGCCAGTTTGGTAATAATCGATAATTCCTCTTTTTCGCTTAATTTTTTTTCTTCGGAGGAAACTGCGGTTCCGGACAGAAATATCAGAATAAGTGCCGCCGGCAAATATAATCTTAAAATTTTGAGCATTTTTATTCCCTGAACAATATAAATTAAAACAAACCTTAAATTATTATTAATATAAACCCGTAATTCAATTTTGCTACTTAAAATGCCGTTGCTCCCGGAAAAATAACTCAGGCATCGTCCTTTTATTGACTTTTGGCGTCCCCGGTATTATTTTATATACCTGTACCGGCTTTTACGGGAAAAAAATTATGAGATTTCTGACAGTATTCTTCTGGTTAATTGTTTTTGTTCAGGTTGGCGCTGCGCTGGAACTGCCGGCGCTGCGGTTTACTCCCGGTGTTGCTGAAGGCCCGAATCCGGAAACCCATTGCTATGACTATATTTGTTCCGGTACTCAGTTTCCAGTCCCGGAAGGCAATTATTATTTTTTTCAGGAGGGCAGGCTGTGTTTCGTATTCCGCGATAAGCCCGGACATGTAAATATAGTCCGGGAGATCGGCGGCAGTGATCCGCTGGAAGGTTTTAACCGGACAATGTTTTCGCTGACGGATTTTTTCATGCACTGGGTATTCCGCCCGATAGGCACCGTCTACTGTACGATCATGCCGCGCCCGGCGATCAAGGCGGTCAATAATGTCGCCGACAATGTGAATTTCCCCAAGCGTTTTTTGAGTTGCCTGCTCCAGGCAAAATTTTATGACAGCGGCATCGCCTTTACCCGTTTCGTATTTAACTCTTCCGTCGGGGTTGCGGGGATCTGGGATGCCTCGGAATATTTCCTCGACCTGTATAAAAGGGATGAGGATTTCGGCCAGGTTTTTGCCAGTTGGGGCATAGGGCCAGGCTGTTATGTGTTTGTGCCGGGCGAGGGGCCGTGCAACCTCAGAAACGCGGTCGGGAAAGTATTCGACTATGCCCTGGATATAAAAAGTTATATTTACGGGGCGCAGGCGACTACCGCGTT
>JAQUOK010000391.1 GCA_028717165.1 Victivallaceae bacterium
CGCCGGGAACAAATATATATCATCCGTCCTGAAAACCGAAACGCAATATTCCGCCGACTTGAAAAACATCCGGGAACATGGGATAACAAATACGATAATATATGATGACTTGGCGACTTTGGACAAGACTATAAAACTGAGGGAAAAAACTGGAATAGGATATTCGCCATTGTACATAATCGGAGTCGGGGCCGACAGTACCGGAGAGCGTCAGCAGGCAGTTCTGGACATAGCCCGAAAACATAATATCAGAGAGGTTTATTTTTATGGCGCGGATGAGGCCGAAGGCGAGTTATTGACAAAGCAAAGAAAGAAATGGCAGGAACTTCACGACTTAAAAGCCAAAATTATGGTTACCGGCTTTTTGAGTTCCAACTACAGGCTGATGGGGGACATTCAGGATTTATTTATTTGTTTCGGCTATCCTTCAAATGCGGAAGCCGGTAAATGGCATTCCCGAAATCATAAAATATGGCTTTATGCGTATCCGTTCTCGGGAGTACTGAATCCTGAACTGTTCCGGAGAAACTATGGTTTGCTGGCATGGAAAAATTCATATGACGGAATTTGTCCTTTTGCCTACCAGCAGTGCGGCAGCGACCGGGGAAGTATTTGGAACAGTTTTGATTTCGTAAAGACGGTAAGGGATCAAAACTTTGCCTATCCAACCCTTGAAACTCCGATTAATACCGTGCCCTTTGAAGGGCTCAGAGAAGGAATAAAAGACATAAAGTACGCCTCAACTCTCCAACAGTTAATTGCCCAATACAAAAAATCCGCAAAGGGTAAAGCCGGGAAAAATGTATTGGCAGCCGAAGATTTTCTTCGTAATCTGGACGTTGATACGGGGGATCTGAATGTAATCCGAAATAAAATAATTGATTATATTATAAAACTGAAACAATAATAAGAATTATCTTCAATCAGGTAAAATATGATAAAAGAAATTTACTTAGTTCATCACAGTCATACTGATCTGGGATATACCGATCATCAAAGTATCGTTATTGAAAACCATGCTGATTTCTTACGCGACGTTCTTCGTTTTTGTACGGAAACGGATCATTTTGATACTGATTCAAAATTCAGATGGACCTGCGAAACTTTCTGGATGGTTAAAAATTTTATCAGTAAATATCCCGGCAAAATCCAGGAATTCATCAAAAGGATAAAAGAAGGAAGAATAGAAATTACCGCTCTTTACCTGAACCTGACGGAACTTTATGATTTGGAAATGCTTATCCGTTCTCTGGAAATCGCCAGACAATTTTCGGAAAAATATGATATTGAAATTGATACTGCGGTTAACTGTGACATAAATGGTCTCCCCTGGAACTTGCCCCAATTGCTGAGTTCCAATAATGTCAGGTTCCTTTTGACGGCATCGAATGAAATTCGCGGATTTGCTCCTGAAGTAAGCCGCCCCTTTTATTGGGAGAGCCCCGGCGGCAGCAAAATATTGACCTGGAATGCCGGAAGACACGGCTGGTATACGGAGGGAGTTCATCTGGGTTTTCCGGAAGGAAAAAGTTTCCTGAAAGACAAGCTTCATAAATACCTCAAAACCGTAGAAAAGGATTACCCGTATGAAGAGCTGTGTATCCAGCTTGCCCAGGATAACTATCCGCCGAACAGAAGTATTTGCGAGCTTGTTAGCGCCTGGAATCAAAATGAGGAATCACCCAGAATAATTATATCTACCCCGCGTCATTTTTTTAACCGGATCAGGAACAAATATGCCAATATTCCAGTATATTCCGGAGCGTGGCCTGATTGGTGGGCGGACGGCAATGGTTCTTGTGCATACGAAACCGCCCTTTGTCGGCGAATGAGCAAAAAGATGATTGAAAACGAGGCGTTAATCGCATTACAAAAACCTAAAAAGGGTTGCCTTGAAAAATCATTATCAATATGGGATAATTTATTTTATTTTGGAGAACACACATTCGGCAGCAATTCTTCCGTTTCCAATCCTTCTTCCCTCCAGGCAAGAGCCCAGAAAAACACAAAGTTCAGTTATGTATATCAAGCTGCCATTGATTCAGATAATTTACATCATAAACTTAAGACGGCATCAGGGAAAAACGAGCAGGCACAACCGCAAGATCAGGTAATCAATTATAAATTCCGGCAAAATGAAACTATAAAAATAGAAAATAATTATTATATGATTATCATCGAACCGAAAACCGGTGCGGTCAAAACTTTGCTGGACAAAGAGATGAACGTCGAGCTGACGGATGCTTCCAGTGATTTTTTCCTGAACCAATATATTTATGAAAACATCTCATCATCCCGCGGACGCGAAGCAATATGGAAAGAAAAAAGTACTACTGAGCCGTATTGGGTTGCCTTCCGGAAATGTTCCGGCGCCCGCTTTAAGCGTTATTCCACTATTCTGGTTTCAGGAGAACTGGAAATAACCCGAACAACAAAGAAATTAGTATTAAGACAAAAAGGCAAAGGCTGTAAGGCCATTTCATCTTCAATAATACTTTATGAGAATGAAAAACGCGTCGACTTCGTAAATTATATTGACAAGAACGAAACGCAGATTCCGGAAGCCGTTTATTATTCTTTCCCATTCAGGCAGAACAATCCCGAGATCAGGATATGCGCTCCGGGCCAATTTGTATTTGAACCCGAAAAGGAACAGCTTCCGGGGACCTGCAAAGATTATTTCTCCATCGGGGATTGGATTATGGTAAATGATTCAAAGCAATCCGTCATTTTGGTAAGTCCGGATATCCCATTGATTCAAATAGGAAAAATTACTACGGGCAAATGGTTAAAGCATCTGGATTGTAAAAACGGAACTTTATTCTCGTACGTGCTTAATAATTATTGGCATACCAATTTTCCGGCATTTCAGTCAGGCAAACTGGAATTTTCCTATACTGTCACTTCCTGGTGCGGCAAGGCAACAAATAGTCAAGCTTCAGAGTTCGCTCTTAAAATTACCAATCCCGACTTTTTAGTACTCATGAACAAATATTTTTATTGGGATTCGAATAATATCATACCTATTGCCATAAATCGCCATTCCAACGGAAAAGATATTATCCTTCGATTCCGGGAAGCAGACGGGAAACGGTCAAAAGTAACATTTTCAATTATTGATGAGCGCCTGAGCAGCCATTATGAAATAATTAATGAAGATTCCTGCTCTGCTTCCGCCAATAATACCGTTATTCATTTTAAGCCATACGAAATAAAAGAGGTTTATCTTAAATGCAGGAAATCATACCGGAATCCGGCATAAAACGGAGAAATCAAAGCGTTAAAAACGCTGACGGCAATCAAGTAAAAACAGTTATTTCCAACCGTAAAATCAACAAATAACACAAATCAGGGAGAAAAATTCATGGTTTCAGGGGATGTTTTCTAGCGCTGGATGGTTCTTAAAAAAAAGAACAGACTGTTTTCAGAAGAAACAGCTTTTTCAAAGGATTTCTTTACCGCTTGTGAAATGCAAGCTCCGAAAGCAATAAAAAACCAAAGTTTCTTAAGGAGAAAAGGTTATGATCAAGCAAAGGGATATTTGGGGAATCGTTTTCGCACTGATGCTCTTGGTAATTATATCCAATGGGTATGGAATGGACTATGAAGCATATCTTTATGAACAAGGATTCGAGGCGGGAGGGGACCCTGTCCTGCTATGGACAGCAGATGGTGATTATACCATAAATGAAAAAGGGATCAGTACAACAAAGGTGTTTTCAGGAGAGCATTCTTACGTAATTGATATTACTTTTAATTCTGCAACCTACGTTTACTGGAAAATTCCCCAGCCTGCTGTCCCGTGTGAAAATATATTGAATTTTTCCGGCCGTATTTTTGTCGAGCAGGTTGTTGGAACAACATGCAGCGCGGGAATAGGCGTCAACGCTTATTACCCTCCTACAACCATTTCGGGATGTAAGGCGTTTGGCAGCTCGAAGTACGCAAACTGGAAATTACATGCAGGAAATGTTGCGGAATGGGGAAAAGATAGTACAGACAGAGGAATACGAAAAAATACCTGGGGCGCAACGGGGGACAATGCCGGGACAAAAATTGACAAGATTGTAATTTTTACCTATGGCCATGCGGGAGATAGGCTCAGAATATATCTCGATGACATAAAATTAGAGGGAACCGTTCCAACCACTGCAAGTTATGAAACAGAGATTTCAGGCAGATGGGCAGATTACGAAATCAAATTTGATGACAA